>JAPPPC010000481.1:0-2941 GCA_028817685.1 Rhodospirillaceae bacterium | reverse complement strand
CGCGGCCCAGCGCGATGATGCGGCCGAATTGCGAAACACCTACGAGTTCCATCGCAGTCTCGGACTTGAGGTCGAATGGCTCACCGGCGGGCAGGCCCGTCGCATGGAACCGCATCTGGCGCCGGGTGTCAGCGCTGCGGTGTCCAGTGTGAAGGATCATCAGGTAGACAACCGCCAGCTCGTGCGGGCGCTGCATGAAGCTTTTTTGCGGTCCGGTGGCCGTTTGCATGAAGACACCACGGTCGAGGCGATTGACGTGGAGGCCGGGCAAGCGAAGGGCATTCAGGTCGCCGGCGAGCGCCGTGAGGCCGATATGGTTCTCCTCGCGGCGGGCGCCTGGTCTTACGATATCGATGGCGTCCCTCCGGTCGCTCGGCCGCCTGTGCGGCCATTGAAGGGACAGGTGATCGCCCTGCAAATGGAGCCGCGCGCGCCGATCATCGATCGGGTCATCTGGGGGCCTGGAATCTATTTGGTGCCGCGCCGTGACGGGACGTTGATTTTGGGTGCAACGGTCGAAGAGAAAGGTTTCGACAGCGATCTCACGGCCGGCGGCGTCTTCCGGCTGCTCGAAGCGGCGTGGGAGATCCTGCCGCAGATCGAAGAGCTGCCCATCAAGGAAATGTGGGTCGGTTTTCGCCCGACGAGCCGCGATGACGCGCCCATCCTTGGGCCGACAGCGGTGGACGGGCTGGTCGTCGCGACCGGCCATCACCGCAACGGGGTGCTGCTCGCGCCACTCACCATTGACGCGGTCAGCGCCTTCATGCTGGATGGGACGCTGTCGGAGGCGGTCGAACCTTTCGGCATCGGGCGTTTTAACGCCGACGCCGCTGCAAAAGCAGGAAACGAAGAATGAGTCAGCAGATTCAGGTGAACGGTATCGGGAAGACCGTAGACGCCACGACGATTGCGGATATCCTGCGCGAGGAGGGCGTCGACGATAACGCACCCTTCCTCGCCGTCGCCTTGAACGGGGCTGTCGTTCCCCGTGGTGAATGGGACAGCGCCAAGCTTACTGCGGGCGATTCCGTTGAAATTGTGAAACCGGTGTCGGGCGGCTGAGCTCGGGAACCGAAGGATTGAATTTACAGAGTGCGAACCATGACTGACGGCCTCACCATCGCGGACAAGACATTTTCGTCGCGTCTCTTCATCGGCTCTTCCGGCTATCCGAACCAGCAGGTCATGCTGGATGCGATCACCGCGTCGACGGCCGAAGTCGTGACTGTGGCGATCCGGCGGATCAATATCCATGGCGGCGGCGAGAACGTCATCGAATTGCTGGCCGATAAGTATCACCTGCTGCCGAATACCGCGGGTTGCTACACGGCACGCGATGCCGTGCTGACGGCGCAGCTGGCGCGAGAGGCGATCGGTACGGACTGGATCAAGCTCGAAGTCATCGGCGACGAGGAGACGCTGTTTCCCGATGTCGAGCATTTGCTGGACGCGGCAGAGCAGTTGGTGAAGGACGGGTTTATCGTGCTGCCCTATTGCAACGACGATCCGATCACTTGCCGTAAGCTCGCCGATATCGGCTGTGCGGCGGTGATGCCGCTGGGCGCACCGATCGGTTCCGGCATGGGGCTGCGCAATCCTTACAACATCGAAATCATTCGCGACCAGGTATCGATCCCGGTGATCGTCGATGCGGGCATCGGGACGGCCTCCGATGCTGCGATAGCGCTGGAGCTCGGCTGCGACGGCATTCTTCTGAACACGGCGATCGCCAAGGCGCACGACCCGGTTAAGATGGCGACCGCGATGGGCAAGGGCGTGCAAGCCGGTCGCTTGGCGTTCGAAGCAGGGCGCATCCCGCGCAAGCTGTACGCAGAGGCGTCG
The DNA here is from genome assembly GCA_028817685.1 of Rhodospirillaceae bacterium. GTDB lineage: Bacteria > Pseudomonadota > Alphaproteobacteria > UBA8366. The sequence continues at coordinate 1,096 of JAPPPC010000481.1, read as the reverse complement.
AGTCCCGAGGCCGGTATCGTCCGCGCTTGACGGGTCAGGTTTCCCGCGCTTCGCGCAATATCCAGTCTCGGAACATGGCCGTTTTTGGCGGGGGCGCCTTGTCTGCGGGATAGACCAGGTAATAGCCGCTTTCCTGCTCTACCGATTGCGGGAACGGGGCGATCAGCCGGCCCGACTCGATATCGTCCTGTACGATGCGCCGGTCGGCGATAGCGATTCCAAGACCTCGAATGGCGGCAGCCAATGCGAAATCCGTGGTGTCAAAGGTCAATTCACGGGCTGGTTTGAGGTTTGGCGCACCGACTTCGCGCAGCCAGATTCGCCAGTCGTCCGGTCTGGCATCGGCGTGTAACAGAATGTGGTGACTCAAATCGTTCGGTTGGTTCAGAGACGATTCGCCAGGTAGCACCGGGCTGCACACCGGGATTGTTTCCATTTGAAACAGGAAATCCGCTGTTAGCCCTGGCCACTGTCCGCCGCCGTGCCGGATGGCCAAGTCGATATCCTCGCGGTCCAGATCGACCGTTCTTGTCGTCGTCGAGATTCGCACTTCGATGGCAGGATGCTCCGTCTGAAATTGGGGCAGGCGCGGCAGGAACCAGCGCATCGCCATGGTCGACAGCATGCTGACGGTGAGTACGCCTTCCCGCTGGTTCCGTTCCAGTTCGGTGACCGCAGCGGTCAGCCGCCGGAATCCGTCGGTCAGTCCCGGCAGCAAAGATTGCCCGTCCTTGGTCAGAATCAGGCGGCGGTTTGCCCGCTGGAAGAGCACGACACCCAATGTTTCTTCCAGCGTTCGAATCTGATGGCTCACCGCTGAAGGCGTGACGTTTAACTCCTCCGCAGCCGCCGCCAATGTCGACAGGCGCGCAGTGGCTTCGAAGGCCCGCAAGGCGTTCAGGGGCGGAAGTCGCACGAGAAGATACCACTAAGTTAAGTTGATCAAGGCGATGGTAGCGATACGGGTTAACTATGTCAGAATAATGGCTTAGAAAGTCGAGTGAATCCGTTTTCGTGCAAAAATTCTCAACGATAGAGGAAAATTTATCGATTTCGAAAGCGCGATACACAGCGCTAACCTGCGCCTCCTTGGGCG
>JAPPPC010000079.1 GCA_028817685.1 Rhodospirillaceae bacterium | reverse complement strand
GTCACCCGCGGCGGCCGCGTCGCGGATCAGTTTCTCGGTCAAACTATCTTCGCGCTGCAGCGCGAGGGCACGCTCATACAATGGGTCTGCCGCGCTTTCCGGATCGTTCTCAGCGACGCCATGCGCCGGGCCATTTCCGGCATCCTCGGCGAGCCGTTCCGTCACGGTCGACTCGATCGCGTCGAGCACATCTTCTGGTAAGTCCGTCCGCTGCCGCAGCGAGCCGAGCAGCGAGTCGGCCACGAAACCGGCGATCCGATTTGCGGCATTTGCAGGCAACACTGGTCGGTTAACCAGGGGCGCATGCCAGGCCGGAACGGCGGGTGCGCCGGCGACCAGAAAATCGAGCGTTTCCTCACGAATTTGGGCGCTGGGATTCGCGAGAAGATCGGTGATTGCGTCGACGTCGTCGCTGGATGCGATCGCATGCGATACCGACTCGCCAACAGTTGAGCGGCGGGATATCGCCCCAAGGGCACCCTGTACCGGCGATGTGGCGATGATCGCGAGCAAATCCTCGTCGGTCAGGACAGGCGAGTATTCGAGAATTGGACCGCAGACATTCAGCTGCGGATCGGCCGCCAACTGCCGAACGACATGCGGCGGAATGTCCGGCTGTTCCTTTATCGCATCGCTAACGAGCTCGCGAACCCGTGCTGTCTGATCGGCGGCGAGTATCTCTGTGATGTCCACGACGGTGCGCCGTATGACGTCACGCTCGGTCACGGAGGTTTCCGGGAAGAGGCGTCCGATTTTCTTGGCAAGGACGCAGCGGACCTCTTCGTTATCGTCCTGCGCCAGAAGCATATTGGCTTGGCGCGGTGTTTGGTCATTCTCGGCGATGCAGCGCCGCACTTCGGCGTCCGGATCTTCCGCCAGGTAATAGAGGACCTCTGGCCGTGTATTGCTGTCGGATGCCAAAGCACGGCGGGCCGCCGTATCGCCGTCACGGGCGATATTCCCATGATCGCGGAGCTCCTGGTCCAGCCACTTTGTTGTCTGTCCTGCTTCAGACATTCTAGGGCTCAATGTCGCGGGCCAGCGAAAGATGGTGCTTCCGGGAATGTTTCGCGCGGTACATCGCGGCATCGGCACGCTTCAGAAGACGGTCCGAAGACTCCTCACTGTTCGGCTGGAACATCGCAATGCCGATGGAAAGCCCCAAGGGCTTGCTCGGTGTGCCGCTATACGCATCGAGGTGACGACAATGTCTCAGGAGCTCCCGCGCGCGCCGGCGCGCCGAGGTTTTGTCGATGTTTTCGAACCATAAGGCGAATTCATCGCCACCCAGCCGGGCGACGAAGTCGTAGCTGCGCGTCGTGCGCATCAGGAGCGCCGCTAATTCGCCCAGAACTTTGTCGCCGACGTCGTGCCCGTGAACATCGTTGACCGATTTGAAGTTATTCAGGTCAACGAAGAATACGGCGCCGGACTGCCCATTCCGCTGCGCCCGGTCGAGCGCCCGGTCAAGCTCCTCCAGATAAGCCCGCCGATTAAACAGTCCTGTCAGGGCATCCGTACGGGACAACCGTTCGAGCGCGCGCTGATTCTCGATTTGTCGCAGCGCGATCCCGAGCTGCCCGGCGACCGCGTCGAGAAGCGATCGGTCGTGAGCACTCCAGCTACTTTGGCGTTTCCGGCTCAACAGGATCGCACCGTTCATGTCACCGCGATAGTGCGTGGCCGTCATCAACTGATGTTCGCCGTCGACATGCGTCTCATGCGCGGTGACGTCGGTGCACAGGCTGGCGACGGATTGAGCCAATCCCGTCTCGTCCGGCAGCGCACCAAAACGGGCTATCAAACTCAGCTCTCCGGTTTCTTCCCGTTGAAATACGGCACAAGCGGTGTCGCTCATCGCCTTGCCTATGGATGTTGCTGCGGTGCTGAGCATGTCCAGCGGATCGGCTTCGTTCCGCACGGCGTCGACGATATAGGCAATTACCTGTTCGCGAGTTTTCATGCGCGCGAGATCGTTTTCGCGCAACCGGTCGGCGGTGACATCCCGGCATACGCCGCGCGTACCGCGCCGACTGCCATTCTTGTCCAATATCGGTCGTGCGCTGGCGAGACCGCAGACGGCTTCGCCATCGGCGCGCCGCAGCCAGAGTTCGCGGGCGTCGACAATTTCCTGCGCTTCGAAGATTTGATCGCCCGGTACGGCGTCGGGATGGAACAACAAATCCCGCGCAGACCGGCCGATCAATGCGCCCGCAGGGTGGTCGAGTACGCCTGTTGTGGACACGAAGGTAAAGCTTCCCGTGAGGTCGGTTTCCCAGGCGAAGTCGCTGGAAATTTCGACAAGGTCCTTGAACCGTTGGCGCGAGTCGATAAGTGCCAAACGCATGGTCGTCTCGACCGTCGTATCGCGGCAAATGATAAAGGCCGCCGCGTCGTCGGCCGGCATGGCCGACGCCAGCATGTGGCGAGTCTGGCCTCCGAAAGTCCATTCTATCGTGTTCGAAGCGGCCGCTCGCGTGGACTGGGCATCATCCGCCAGCGCGCGAAGGTGACTTAGGCAATCGATGCTGCCTTCGAGTTGCCGAAGCAGCGTATCCGCTGCGGAGTTGCAGGCGGTGATCGTCCCGTCGCCACCGAACTGCAGGACAGCCTCGGGAAACCGGGCGAATACAGTGTTGGATTCCCTTGTAGGCAGGGCGCGAGACCCCGGTATTGCGTGCCCCTGATCGGCGGGCATGCGTCGGCTGACATCCAAATCGATTGCAGTCGATGCTCTCTTCATCGCGGACCGGCGGCGTGTTGGTCGAATGGGTCGTGGGACAATTCGTTAACGAACGTTAGCCAACAACGATTAAGCAATCGTTAGGATTTCCGTTTTTGTACGCCGTACGTCTTGCCTGTTGTCCCGAGATGACGCACTGTCTGCGCGCCATGAACCGGAAAACCCCATCACCGTTGGAAGACACCGAATACTGGGTGTTCGACCTGGACAACACCTTGTATCCCGCCGATTGCGATCTGTTCAGTCAGATCGACGTGAAGATGGGCGCGTTTATCTCTGCCCATTGCGGGATCGACCGGATCGACGCGCGTAAGCTGCAGAAACGCTATTACCTGGAACATGGCACCACATTGGCCGGACTGATGGCGAATGACGGGGTGCATCCGGAGGATTTTCTAGCCTTCGTGCACGATATCGACGTGACGCCGGTGCCGCCGAGCCCGGAATTGCGGGACGCGCTGGGGTCGCTGCCCGGACAGCGTTTCGTCTACACGAACGGGTCGGTCCGGCATGCGGAGAATGTCATGGAACGGCTCGGAATCACCGACATGTTCGAGGGAATCTACGACATCACGGCGGCGGACTACCGTCCGAAGCCGGATCCCGCGCCGTACCAGGATTTTGTGCAACGGTTCGATATCGAACCGCGCCGGGCGATCATGGTCGAGGATATCGCCCGCAACCTGGAACCCGCCCACGATATGGGGATGGGCACCGTGTTGATCCGAACCGCGCGCTATGACGAAACACCCGACGATGACTATATCCACCATGTCGCGGATGATTTGCTCGGCTGGCTGCAAACGATTCTGGGTACGCCGGAGAGCACGTAAAACCTCCCGAAAAGCCGGGCTTTCGGCGCGTTGGGCCTTGGGTTGACTCATCCCGGCAACTCGACCACAGTCCGGCCTTTCCGTCACCAAATCCGTGAAAGGTTACGCCCGAAATGAGCCACGCCGCCTTGCAGAGTACGATCGACGAAGCCTGGGAAGCCCGGGATTCCGTTTCCAGTGAAACCCAAGGCGAAGTGCGCGACGCGGTGAATGCGGCACTTAATCTTATGGATTCGGGCGAGGCGCGCGTCGCCGAAAAAATCAGCGGGAACTGGCACGTCAATCAATGGCTTAAAAAGGCCGTTTTGTTGTCCTTCCGGCTCAACGAGATGACGACGATCGCCGGCGGTCCGGGCAACAATACGACCTGGTGGGATAAGGTTCCGTCCAAGTTCGAAGGCTGGACGGCGAAAGAGTTCGGCGCGGCCGGCTTCCGTGCGGTGCCCAATTGCACCGTGCGTCATTCCGCCTATATCGCGCCGAACGTGGTGCTGATGCCGAGTTTCGTCAATCTCGGTGCCTATGTGGATGAAGGCACAATGGTCGACACCTGGGCGACGGTTGGTTCCTGCGCGCAGATCGGCAAGAACTGTCACCTGTCCGGCGGTGTCGGAATCGGTGGCGTGCTGGAACCGCTGCAGGCCGACCCAGTCATCATCGAGGACAATTGCTTCATCGGGGCGCGGTCCGAAGTCGTCGAAGGCGTCATCGTCGAAGAAGGCGCGGTGCTGGCGATGGGCTGCTTCATTAGTTCCTCGACCAAAATCGTCGACCGGGCGACGGGCGAAATTCATCGTGGTCGGGTGCCGGCCTATTCGGTGGTCGTTCCCGGCGCCCTTCCGGGTCCCGTGAGTCCCGAAGGCGCACCGACGCCGAGCCTGGCCTGTGCGGTCATCGTGAAGACCGTCGATGCGCAGACACGCTCCAAGACTTCGATCAACGAACTCCTGCGGGACTGATCATGCTCGACCCGGTCACGTTCGCGCGGGATCTGATCCGCTGCCCCAGCGTGACCCCGGAAGAAGGCGGTGCGCTGCAATTGCTGCAGGAAACCCTGGAAGGTATGGGTTTCAAATGCCAGCGTCTTGTCTTCTCCGAAGAAGGCACGCCGGACGTCGACAATCTCTACGCCCGGTACGGTGACAGTGCGCCCAACTTCTGCTTTGCCGGGCACACCGACGTCGTGCCGGTTGGGTTGCAAAGTGAATGGACGGTCGACCCGTTTGCCGCGGAAGTGAAGGATGGCGTGCTGTTCGGTCGCGGTGCGGCCGACATGAAGGGGGCGATTGCTGCGTTCGCGTCGGCGACAAAACGGTTTCTCGACGATGGCGCGCCGAAGGGTTCGATCAGTTTCCTGATTACCGGCGACGAGGAAGGCCCGGCGATCAACGGCACCCGGAAGATGCTCGACTGGCTGGAGGCGAACGGCGAGAAGCTCGACATCTGTGTCGTCGGCGAGCCCTCCAACCCGAATGAGCTGGGCGAGATGATCAAGATCGGCCGGCGCGGCAGCATGAATATGATCCTGACCGTCAACGGGACCCAGGGCCACGTCGCCTACCCGCACCTTGCCGATAACGCCGCCCATCGCCTGGTCACCATGCTGGACGCGCTGACGGCGGAACCGCTCGACGAAGGCAACGCGCATTTCCAGGCCTCGAGCCTGCAGATCACCAGCATCGATATCGGGAATCCGACCGAGAACGTGATTCCGGGCGAGGCCGAAGCGCGCTTCAATATCCGCTTCAACGACATGCACACGTCGGACTCGCTGCGGGAATGGATTCGCGGCAAACTCGACGGCGCGGCCGACGGCACCGACTACGATCTGAAGGTTCGGGTCAGCGGTGAATCCTTTGT
>JAPPPC010000403.1 GCA_028817685.1 Rhodospirillaceae bacterium | reverse complement strand
TGCCGGCGCGCCTATCTCCTCAATCGGGATCGGGGTGCCGCCGGCCGCTATACCGGATGTGCCGACGAAGGTTCGCAACCTGTAATCGACAAAATTGTCCACATCGGCCGGGCCCAGAGAGCACTCCCCGCCGGAGACAAAGAAGCTCGAGTCTAACTTGAATACGTCTGACGTCAGGTTGTCCATCAATATGCTTAACCTGACATTGGCCTCGATCGTATGGAAGATGGGATCGCCAAAAGCATCCGTCGGAAAATTGAAGGGGTTGATCGTCGCTTCGAGGCCAAAAACACCGGAAGACGTCATGCCGGCGCGCGCTTCGAAACTCGGGATCACGCCGGTTCCGCTCGACCCGATCGTTGCAAACAGATTCTGGAGGTGGGGATTGTTATCCGTTACAGCCTCGCCATCGCCGTCGAATAATATCGGATTATCCCGGTCCGTCGTGAACAGTCTGACATCGATGTCACGATCCGAATTGCTGATCGTCAGGGCCAGGCTTTGGCTCGAAAAGGCGACAAGCAGGCCAAACGCCAAGAAAACAAAATTCCGCATCGCTGAGGTCCCTTGCAGTTTCATTGCGCCCCATGCAAGTCACTCAGTGACACGTCGAAGGCGACCTTGGCGCGGTACCAAGCAAAATTAGTGCCGTGTATTTTAAGTCAATGTTTCAGAGGCTTAGACGATTTTGCACTCGAATGAGCGTCAGGACTGTAAGGAATTCCGACACCTGCAAAGCAATACAACCCGTTGAAATTATGGGTTATGTTTTTTTTCAAAGGGTTACGGATCCCAAGACGAAGTTCTTTTCGTGTAAAGAAATTCGACACGTCGTAGGGTGGCAAATATCCCGCTTTAGCGGAAATACCCTATAGATATCCAGGCGATCGGCGAGATTGACGAACCGATGCCGTTGCCGCGAGCGCACCCTGAAACCTTGCGCCGTCGTGCCTGGCGCATGCCAAAGGATCTGCAATCGTCACCTTCCGGCATCAGAGCAGTCGAGGAGCCTCGTCATGTTGCTCTCGAACAGGTCGGTTTATGGCTATTTTTACCCGTCGTGAGCGTGACCGCACCACGACCGGTCTGCCCCTCAACCCGGAGATGGCTAATCCGATGTTACAGCGTACCCCATTTTGTAATATCGCACCGTCGTGTCTGGGCATGCCGACTCTTGGCTAAAAAAGTGAACGCAGTCCGCGATTTCCCAATCTCCGCTTCCGCTTTCATTTCCAATTTCAAAATCTTGGTTCCGCTCCCGGCACGCCGGTGCGCCGCTCACCCCTTCACGAACAACTGCCGCGGATAATCCGTCAGCACCTCCACGCCCGTTTCCGTGATCGCGATGCTTTCGGTGATCTCCATCCCCCAATCGTCGAACCACAGGCCAGGCATGAAGTGGAAGGTCATGCCGGGTTCCAGCACCGTGTCATCGCCGGGGCGGAAGCTGATCGTGCGCTCGCCCCAGTCCGGTGGGTAGCTGAGGCCGATCGGGTAGCCGCAGCGGCTGTCCTTTTCGATACCGTGACGCTTCAGGGCACCGAACAGGCCGTTGGCGATATCCGCCGCCCGGTTGCCCGGTTTCGCGGCCTCCAGCCCCGCTTCGATACCTTCGAGCAGTGCTGTCTCGGCGTCGCGGTAGTGCACCGGCGGCGTACCCAGATAGACCGTGCGGCAGAGCGGCGCGTGGTAGCGGCGGTAGCAGCCGGCGATCTCGAAGAAGATGCCTTCGTCCACCTCGATCTCCGTATCATCCCAGGTCATGTGCGGCGCCCCCGCGTCCGCGCCCGCGGCGACCAGCGGCACGATCGCCGGATAGTCGCCCCCCGCCTCCGGCAGCCCCGCAATGCCTGTCGCGAAGATATCGGCAACCAGATCGCATTTGCGCAAGCCGGGTTCGACCCGGTCCAGGATCCGGGCCTGGACCTTCTCGGCGATCCGCGCCGCGGTGCGCATGCAGTCGAGTTCAGCGGGCGACTTCACCGCGCGCTGCCAGTTCACCAGACCAGTCGCATCCAGAAAGGCCGCATTGGACAAATGTTTGGTCAGGGACGCGTGGCAGGCGGCGGCGTAATAATAGTTGTCCATCTCGACACCGATGCGCGCCCCGCCCCAGCCGCGCGCCGCGATGACGTCCGACAGATAGTCCATCGGATGCCGCTCGGTCGACTGCACATATTCGTCCGGATACCCGACAATATTGTCATTGTCATCGCCAAGGTATGTCGTTCGTTTCGCCCCGTTGACGTCCTGGCCGCGGCCGAACCAGACCGGTTCGCCCTCTTGCGCCAGCAGCACGCCCTGATGGACGTAGAAAGACCAGCCGTCATAGCCGGTCAGCCACGCCATGTTGGACGGATCGGAGACGAACAGCAGCTCGATATCCCGCGCCGCCATGGCGTCGCGCGTCTTGGCGATCCGGGCGGCGTACTCCTCGCGGGCGAAGTGCGGACGTGTCATTGGCTTCCCTCCCCTGGCGCTGCTATATGGCGGTTCGATCCGAATACCTTAGCGCGAGAGCGAGACCATGAGCGACGATCTCCAGCATCTGATGACCTGGCACAATGGCGAGAAAAGTTTTTCGCCCTTCAGCGATCGGGAAATGGAGCGACGGCAATCCGCCATGCGGGCGGCGATAGCGGCGGCCGGATTGGACGCCTGCATTTTCACCTCCTACCACAACATCTGTTACTTCTCGGGCTTCCTGTATTGCTATTTCGGGCGCCGGTACGCCTTCGCGCTGACAGATGAAAGCGCCACGACCATCACGCCGGCGATCGACGGGGGACAGCCCTGGCGGCGCAGCTTTGCCGACAATCTGACCTATACCGATTGGCGGCGGGACAATTACTTCCGCGCCTTGCAACAGACGCTGGGCTCACCGAAGCGCATCGGCATCGAGTTCGACCATGTCAGTCTGGATCTGCGCCGCTTGCTGGAGGAGACCTTCCCGAATACCGAATTCGTCGATGCGGCGGAAACCGCGATGCGGTTGCGCACGGTCAAGTCGGCGGAAGAACATATGCTGATCCGCGAGGGCGCGCGCATCTGCAACATCGGCGGCCGCGCCTGCATGGAGGCCGCCCGCGCCGGCGTGCCGGAACACGAGGTCGCGCTCGCCTCGACCAACGCGATGGTGCGGGAAATCGGCGACGGCTTTCCCTTCGTGGAACTGATGGACACCTGGACCTGGTTCCAGTCCGGCATCAACACCGACGGGGCGCACAACCCCGTCACGAACCGCAAGATCGAACGCGGCGACATCCTGTCGCTCAATTGTTTCCCGATGATCTTCGGCTACTACACCGCCCTCGAACGGACCCTGTTCTGCGAGCACGCGTCCGACGCGCATCTCGATCTGTGGGAGAAGAACTGCGCGGTGCACGAAAAAGGCATGGCGTTGATCCGGCCGGGCGCGCGCTGCCGGGACATCGCCGCCGAACTGAACGAGATGTATCGCGGCTGGGATCTGCTGCGCTACCGCTCCTTCGGCTATGGCCATTCCTTCGGCGTGCTTTGCCACTATTACGGCCGCGAGGCCGCCGTGGAGCTGCGCGAGGATATCGATACGGTTCTGGAACCCGGCATGGTCGTGTCCATGGAACCGATGATCATGATTCCCGAAGGAGAAGCCGGCGCCGGCGGCTATCGTGAGCATGACATCCTCATCGTCACCGAGGACGGCGCGGAAAACATCACGGGCTTCCCCTACGGGCCGGAAGAGATGATCGTCGGCGGGCCGGCATAGTGGGGCGAAAACCTCAATGTCGCAAAAAGACAATCAAGCGTCGTAAACAGAATAATTCCTGACAATTGATCCGGGTCACCCTTGAACCGGTTCGCGGATGCTGGTTAGTTGGTCCCCTCAAGCGGTACGAAAAGAAAACCGCTTTGCAATGACATAAAATCCCGAGTGAACAGGGGGAATTGTGGCGGAGAACGCCCACCAGGCCGGCGCAAACGGCGACCCGGCCGGACAAAGCGACGCGCTCGTGCGCTTCGCGGAAGTCCAGAAGAGCTACGACGGCATTTCGCTGGTCGTAAAGAATCTCAATCTTTCCATCGCCGACGGTGAGTTCCTGACAATGTTGGGGCCGTCCGGGTCGGGCAAGACAACCTGCCTGATGATGCTCGCCGGGTTCGAGACCGCGACGCATGGCCAGATCTATCTGGACGGCGTGCCGATCAATAACGTGCCGCCGCACAAGCGCGACATCGGCATGGTGTTCCAGAACTATGCGCTGTTCCCGCACATGACGGTGGCGGAGAACCTCGCCTTCCCGCTCAAGGTGCGGAAGATGGGCGCCGCCGAAGTCGAAGAACGGGTCAACCGCGCGCTCGACATGGTGCAGCTCGGGACGTTCGGCGGCAGACGGCCGGGACAGCTGTCGGGCGGCCAGCAGCAGCGTGTCGCCGTGGCCCGCGCCTTGGTATTCGACCCGAAGCTGGTGTTGATGGACGAACCGCTCGGTGCTCTCGACAAGCAGTTGCGCGAGCAAATGCAGTACGAAATCAAGCACATCCATGAAAATCTCGGCATCACCGTCGTCTATGTGACGCACGACCAGTCCGAAGCGCTGACCATGTCGAACCGCATTGCGGTGTTCAATGACGGGATCATTCAGCAGCTTGCCCCGCCGTCGGACCTCTACGAACGGCCCGACAATTCCTTCGTCGCCCAGTTCATCGGCGAAAACAACAAGCTGACCGGCAAGGTTACCGACGTGACTGGCGACGCTTGCGGCGTCACGCTCGATTCCGGCGAACAGGTGAAGGCGCTGGCGGTCAATATCGACGGCGTGAACAGCCCCACCATGCTATCGCTGCGGCCCGAACGGGTTCTGCTGAACCCGAACGAGAGCGAATGCGACACGACGGTTTCGGCGACGGTCGAGGAATTGATCTATCTGGGCGACCATATCCGGACCCGGATGTCCGTCTGCGGCCGCGACGACTTCATCGTCAAAGTGCCCAACGCAACCCAACGGTCAGAATTACAACCAGGAATTGCAGTCCAGATCGGTTGGAAATTGGAGGACTGCCGCGCCCTTGACCTGCCGGCAACGGAATAGGCGCGGCCTAAAGTGAGTGTGAGACAAAAAGTAAATATCAAGGAGGAAAGCATGAAATTAACCCGAAGCCTCGCTGTGGCCGTGATCGGCGCAGCGTCTTTCGCGGTCGCCGGATCGGCGGCAGCGGAGACAGAATTGGTGGGGGTGTCCTGGGGCGGCGCCTATTCCGCCAGCCAGCAAAACGCCTACCACGCGCCTTATATGAAGGCGAACCCCGGCATCAAGATCATCAATGACGATTCCGCACCGGAAGCAGTTGCCAAACTGCGCGCCATGAACGAAGTCGGCAAGGTGACCTGGGATCTGGTCGACGCGGTGGCTTCGGACGCGATGCGGCTGTGCGACGAAGGCCTCGCGCTGCCGATCAA
>JAPPPC010000859.1 GCA_028817685.1 Rhodospirillaceae bacterium | reverse complement strand
GACGGCCTCATCACCCAGGGTGAGAAGTACAACAAGGTCGTCGACGTCTGGTCGAACTGCACCGACCGGGTCGCCGAGGAGATGATGGCGGAGATTTCGACTACGGAAGTCGATAAGCCGGAAAACTCCGTCTACATGATGGCGCATTCCGGTGCGCGCGGTTCCGCGGCGCAGATCAAACAGCTGGCGGGTATGCGTGGTCTGATGGCCAAGCCGTCCGGCGAGATCATCGAGACGCCTATCATCTCCAACTTCAAGGATGGTCTTACCGTTCTTGAGTATTTCAACTCGACGCACGGTGCCCGGAAGGGCCTGGCCGACACGGCACTGAAAACGGCGAACTCCGGATATCTCACCCGGCGTCTCGTCGATGTGGCGCAGGATTGCGTTATCGTCGAGGTCGACTGCGGTACCGACAAGGGCTTGACGATGCGGCCCATCATCGAAGGCGGCGAGCTGATCGACCCGCTGGCGGAACGTATCTTGGGCCGTACGGCTGCAGCCGATGTTCTCGACCCGCAGACCGGCGACAAGATCGTCAAGGCAGGCGAGTTAATCGACGAGGCCAAGGTCGACGAGATCGATCAGGCGGGTATTGATTCCGTTCTGATCCGCTCGGTGCTCACCTGCGAAAGCAAGGGTGGGGCCTGCGCCGCGTGCTATGGCCGCGACCTGGCGCGTGGCACGGACGTCAATATCGGTGAAGCGGTGGGTGTCATCGCGGCCCAGTCGATCGGCGAGCCGGGCACGCAGCTCACCATGCGGACCTTCCACATTGGTGGTGCGGCGCAACGTGGTGCCGAGCAATCGTCGGTCGAATCGAGCATCGACGGCACATTTTCCCTCAGCAATCAGAACGTGGTGAAGGACTCGAACGACCGTCCGGTCGTCATGGCCCGGAATACCGAAATCATCCTGCGCGATGCGCAAGGACGGGAGCGTGCGCGTCATCGGGTGCCATACGGAACGCGCCTGACCGTCGATGACGGGGCGGAGGTCACCCAAGGCCAGCGGCTGGCGGAATGGGACCCGTACACCATTCCTATCATCACGGAAAAGGCCGGCACGGCGAATTATGTCGATTTGCAGGAAGGCGTGACCATGCGCGAAGCGGTCGACGAAGCGACCGGTATCGCCAGCAAGGTGGTCATCGACTGGAAACAGCAGCCGCGCAGCGCCGATCTGCGGCCGCGTATCACCTTGCGCGACAAGAAGGGCGAGGTCATCACGCTGCGCAACGATATGGAGGCCCGTTACTTCATGTCGGTCGACGCCATCCTGTCGGTCGAGAACGGTGCGGAAGTCCATGCCGGCGACGTGTTGGCCAGGATCCCGCGGGAATCGTCGAAAACCCGCGACATCACGGGCGGCCTGCCGCGTGTGGCCGAGCTGTTCGAGGCGCGCAAGCCGAAGGATTTCGCGATCATCAGCGAAACCGATGGCCGCGTCGAATTCGGCAAGGACTACAAGACCAAGCAGCGGATCATCGTCCGTCCCGACAATGCGGATGAAGAGGCGACGGAATATCTCGTGCCCAAGGGCAAGCACATCACCGTGCAGGAGGGTGATTACGTCCAGCGCGGCGATTACCTGCTCGACGGCAACCCGGTGCCGCATGACATCCTGCATGTGTTGGGCGTCGAGGCGCTGGCCGAGTACATCGTCTACGAGATCCAGGAGGTCTACCGGCTGCAGGGCGTGAAGATCAACGACAAGCATATTGAAGTGATCGTCCGTCAGATGCTGCAGAAGGTCGAAATCACGGACTCCGGCGATACGATCATGCTGGTCGGCGAACAGGTCGATCGGGACGAGTTCGAGGAAACGAACCAGCGCGCGATCGAGGAAGGCAAGGAGCCGGCGAAGGGCAACCCGGTTCTGCAGGGAATCACCAAAGCATCCCTGCAGACCAAGTCGTTCATTTCCGCGGCGTCCTTCCAGGAAACCACCCGCGTCCTTACCGAGGCTTCGGTCAGCGGCAAGGTGGACAGCCTCGACGGTCTCAAGGAGAACGTTATCGTTGGCCGCCTGATCCCGGCGGGCACCGGCAGCTTCATGAACCGGATGCGACAAGTTGCCACGGAACGGGATGCGGAACTGGCGTTGGCCGAGGAACAGGCTGCGGCGCTGGTCGAGGATGGCTCTTCGGAAGAAGAACAACACGAAGTCGCCTAAATCGATAACAAAGAGTCTTTGGGCCCATCTTTCGCGCAACAATGTTTCAAAGTGCGAGGGTGGGCCCAAATCTTAAAGGGGCTCCGTAACCCAGCGGAATCCCTTGAAAAAGTTGGTTATGTTTTGCTTGACGCCCCTAGGGGCCATCCCTAGTATGCGCGCACTTTTCAGGGGGCTGGCTGTAGGCCTCAACCGCAGAAGGCTGCGGTTTTCGCCTAGACGGAGTGCCCAAATACCTGGAAGACCATAAGGCCGGATTTCCGGTTTTTAGAGGAACGCCCGCGAGGCGTCCGGCGTGCTGCCGGAAGCCTGCGGGATAAGTTGTGTCCGGTTACTTTGGGGCGTTCATCTCCGATAGCCGGTTGATAGTTACGGCGCGAACCAGTGATGACGAGGACGGCACATGCCGACAATTAACCAGTTGATCCGTAAGCCGCGGAAATCTCCGCCGACGCGCAACAAGGTCCCGGCGCTCGAGGGATGTCCGCAAAAACGCGGCGTTTGCACGCGTGTCTATACGACGACGCCGAAGAAGCCGAACTCGGCGCTGCGTAAGGTTGCCCGTGTCCGCCTCACCAATGGGTTTGAGGTGACGAGCTACATCCCGGGCGAGGGGCACAATCTGCAGGAACACTCGGTCGTGATGATCCGCGGTGGCCGCGTCAAGGATTTGCCGGGCGTTCGGTATCACGTTATCCGCGGCACGCTGGATACCCAGGGTGTCAGCGACCGGCGTCAACGGCGGTCCAAATACGGCGCGAAACGGCCCAAGTAAGAAGAGGAACGGTTTATGTCGCGACGCCATAGAGCTGAAAAACGCGAGGTCATCCCCGACGCCAAGTTCGGCGACGTGGTGGTCAGTAAATTCATCAACTGCCTCATGCTCGACGGCAAGAAGTCGGTCGCCGAGCGTATTGTCTATGGGGCGTTTGACGAGATTCAAGGCAAGACCGGTGGCGATCCGGTCAAGCTGTTCCACGACGCGTTGGAAAATGTCCGCCCGCATATTGAAGTGCGTTCGCGGCGCGTTGGCGGTGCAACCTATCAGATCCCCGTTGAGGTGCGATCCGACCGGGCTCAGGCGCTGGCCTTCCGCTGGCTGATCGGCACCGCGCGTGGCCGCTCCGAATACACGATGACCGAACGGCTTTCGGGCGAATTCATGGACGCCGCGAACAATCGCGGCGGTTCGGTCAAGAAACGCGAAGACACGCACCGGATGGCGGAAGCTAACCGCGCGTTCTCGCACTATCGCTGGTAATAGAACTTAGGACGTCGCCGGGAACTCGACCATGTCACGCAGCACCCCCATCGAACGCTACCGCAATATTGGTATCATGGCGCATATCGACGCCGGCAAGACGACCACGACGGAGCGTATTCTCTATTATACCGGCCGGTCGCATAAGATCGGCGAAGTCCATGACGGCAATGCGACCATGGACTGGATGGAGCAGGAACAGGAGCGCGGAATTACGATTACGTCCGCGGCGACGACTTGCTTCTGGGAAGATCACCGGATCAACATTATCGACACGCCCGGCCACGTGGATTTCACGATTGAGGTCGAGCGTAGCCTGCGGGTTCTCGATGGCGCGGTCGCGGTCTTTGACAGTGTCGCCGGTGTCGAGCCGCAGACCGAAACGGTCTGGCGCCAGGCCGATAAATACGGCGTTCCGCGCATGTGCTTCGTCAACAAGATGGATCGCACGGGAGCCGACTTCTACCGCTGCGTCGAGATGATCAAGGATCGCCTCGGCGCTGTTCCGTTGGTGACCCAGCTTCCGCTTGGCGCGGAAGCCGATTTTGCCGGCGTGGTCGATCTGATCGAGATGAAGGCAATCCGTTGGGTCGAGGAGACGCTCGGTGCGTCCTTCGAGATCGAAGATATCCCCGAGGACATGGCCGACCAGGCGGAAGAGTACCGCATGACGCTGGTTGAGCTTGCCGTCGAGCAGGACGAGACCGCGCTTGAGGCCTATTTGGAAGGCAATGAGCCGGATGCCGATACGCTGCGCGCTTGCATCCGCAAGGGTACGCTGGAAAGCGCCTTCGTGCCTGTGCTGACCGGGTCCGCCTTCAAGAACAAGGGCGTTCAGCCGCTTCTCGACGCGGTCGTTAATTTCATGCCGTCGCCTACCGATATCGGTGCAACGGCGGGCATGGAAGTCGATAGCGAAGAGGCCATGGAGCGGGCGCCGAGCGACAGCGAGCCGTTCTCGGCATTGGCCTTCAAGGTCATGACCGATCCGTTCGTCGGGTCGCTGACCTTTGCGCGGGTTTATTCCGGCGTCATGGAGAGCGGCAGCTCGATCCTGAATTCGGTAAAGGGCAACCGGGAGCGTGTCGGCCGCATGTTGCTGATGCATGCCAATCACCGCGAGGACGTGAAAAGCGCCTGCGCCGGCGATATCGTCGCCTTGGCCGGCCTCAAGAACGTCACGACGGGCGATACGCTGTGCGATGCGTCGAAGCCGGTCGTTCTGGAGCGTATGGAGTTCCCCGATCCGGTCATCGAGATCGCGGTCGAGCCGAAGACCAAGGGCGACCAGGAAAAAATGGGCACGGCGTTGGCCCGCCTTGCGCAGGAAGATCCGAGTTTCCGGGTTTCCAGCGATGTGGAAAGCGGTCAGACGATCATCAAGGGCATGGGCGAGCTGCATCTCGACATCATCGTCGACCGGATGCGGCGTGAGTTCAAAGTCGACGCAAATATCGGCGCGCCTCAGGTTGCCTATCGCGAAGCGATCACGAAGACCTACGAGTGCGATTACACGCACAAGAAACAAACCGGTGGTTCCGGTCAGTTCGCGCGCATCAAGATCGTGTTCGAACCGGGCGAACCGGGTACCGGTTTCGTCTTCGACAACAAGATCGTCGGCGGTGCGGTGCCGAAGGAATTCATTCCGGGTGTCGAAAAGGGTCTCGACGGCGCACGCGCTTCGGGTGTGCTCGCCGGTTTCCCGGTGATCGACTTCCAGGCGACGTTGATCGACGGCGCGAGCCACGATGTCGACTCGTCGGTCATGGCGTTCGAGATTGCGGCCCGTGCCGCATTCCGCGAAGCGGTGCCGAAAGCGGGGCCGCGTCTGCTCGAGCCGGTGATGCGTGTCGAGGTCGTCACCCCGGAAGAGTATATGGGTGACATCATTGGCGATCTGAACAGCCGCCGCGGTCATGTCGGCAGCATGGATCAGCGCGGTAATGCCCGGGTGATCTCGGCGATGGTGCCGCTGGCCAACATGTTTGGCTACATCAACACCCTGCGTTCGATGAGCCAGGGT
>JAPPPC010000284.1 GCA_028817685.1 Rhodospirillaceae bacterium | reverse complement strand
TGTATGTCGCCCGCAAGGACGCGCTGCAGATCACCAGCTTCGCCATCGATACGGGAAGCGGCGCCCTGACCCAGATCGGTTCGGTCTCGACCAAGGCGGACCCCGCCTATCTCGCGACCGACAAGACCGGCCGCTATCTGTTTTCCGCGTCCTATTTCGACGGCATCACGGCGGTCCATGGCATCGGCGAGAACGGTGCCGTCCTCGAGACACCGATCGAATGGATCGCGACGGGCATGCGGGCGCACAGCATCGAGTCCGACCCCAGCAACCGCTTCGTCTTCGTCCCGCATATCTTCCGCGACGACGCGCCGAACACGATCTTCCAGTTCCGCTTCAACGCGAACACCGGTCATCTGAAGGCGAACGAGCCGGACCGTTGCGATCCGCCGGGACCGGACGGGCCGCGGCATTTCTGTTTCCATCCGGAATTGCCCGTGGTCTATGTCTCGAACGAGCAGGGCTGTAGCGTCGGCGTCTACGCGCTGGACGCGAATAGGGGCACCCTGACCCATCGGGCAACCGTCCCGACCCTGCCGGAGGGCTGGCAGGGCGACAACAAATGCTCGCAGATCCGTATTACGCCGAACGGCCGCCATCTCTACGCACCGAACCGCGGCCATGACAGCATCGCCATGTTCACCGTCGACCCGGTCCGGGGCGACCTCACCGCCATCGGTCACGCGGCGGCGGAGACCGTTCCCCGCGCCTGCCAGATCGACCCGGACGGCCGTTACCTGTTGTCAGCCGGTCACGAATCGGGCCGTCTCGCGGTCTACCGGATCGAGGAGGAGAGTGGGCAGCTGGAACGGGTCGGCACACACGCGCTCGGCGCCCTGCCGATGTGGATCACGATCCTGCCGACCGCAGCAAGAACGGGCACGATGCAATGAATTTCGACACAAAGATCGTCATCGTCGTTCGCGACGATCTCGCGACATGGCAGAAGCTGAACGTCACCGCATTCCTGACCAGCGGCATCGTCGGCGCGACGGAAAATCTGCTGGGCGAGCCCTATGAGGACGCCGCGGGAAATCACTATAACGCGCTGTCGATCCAGCCGGTGATCGTGCTCGCCGCCGACGCGCAGCGCATCCAGACGATCTACAACCGCGCCATGGGACGCGGCGTGCGCCTGTCGCTCTATATCGACGACATGTTCGAGACCGGCTACGACGCGGCCAACCGCGCCACCGTCAAGGCGCGCCAGCCGGACGACATGCCGATCGCCGGGCTGGCGCTACGCGACGACAAAAAGGTCGTCGACAAGATCACCAAAGGCGCGAAGCTGCACGGCTGACGATGCCGCGCGCCCTCGCGTTCGCTAAATCCCCGCCAGCAGATCCGGGCTCGCGTCGGCTTCGCCGCGCTCGACCTTTTTCACAGCGGCGATCAGTGCCTCGTTGGCCGGCGTCTCGATACCGACTTCCCGGCCCTTCTGCACCACGAGACCGTTCATGAAATCGATCTCCGTGCGGCGGCCCTTCATCATGTCCTGCCCCATCGACGGCCGGGCATTCGGATTCCCCTTGCCCGCGGTGGAGATGTAGTTGTCCTCGACGATCTTGCGCGACTCGCTGTCACCTTCGGCCGCCGCCACATAGACGTCCGCTTCCAGACCGCCCAGCTTCTCCAGGGAGAAACCGGAGGCGCGGCCGACGCGGATACATTCCGAGATCAGCTTCATCTTCACGTCGCGCAGATGCGGGTCGGCGGCGATCGCCGCACCGCCCAGCCCCGTGCTGGCGGATACGCCGTTGCTGCTGCCGTTCAGGCACAGCTTGCTCCAGCGTTCGCCCCACAGGTTGGTCGTGACCATCGAACTGTCGGTGTAGCCGCACAGCCGGGCGACTTCGCGGGTACGCTCCGTCTCCGTGCCATGCACCTCGCCAGCGCGGAAGACGGTGTGCGAGTTGCCATGCACCGGTACGTTGCGGTTGACGTGAGCCGGACCGCGCAGCTCGACCGAAATCTTCGCCGCGATGCAGCCGACCACCTTGCCCCAGCCGACGATGCCGGCGATGAATTCCTCGTTCATGCAGTTCTGCAGCGAGACGACGAAGCCGTCCGGCGCCAGATAGGGCTTGATCAGATAGGTCGCCATCTCCGTCTCGTAGGACTTCATGCAGACGAAGGCGATATCGACCGGCCGGTCCTTGGATAGGGCCTGCACGTCGGAAAAGTGCATCGCATTGACCGGAACGGTGAACTCCTCCGCCTCGGTCACGCCCGTCAGATGCAGCCCGTCGGCCCGCATCTTCTCGACATGCTCCGGCCAGCCATCGATGAAGGTCACGTCTTCGCCATTCTTGACCATGAAGGCACCGACCTGTGCGCCGACCGCGCCGGCCCCGACGATTGCGATTTTCAAACCCATCTTTCTCTCCAATCCTTATTCCCGTCGCGCCCTAAAGGCCCGCGACGTTGCCCGCATCCGGGGTGAGTTCGCCGCGCTCGCAGCGTTTCACCAGATCGACCATCGCCGCATTCATCGGCGTCGGGATGCCGACCTCCGCGCCCTTGTCGCAGACGAAGCCGTTCATCGCGTCGATCTCGGTCTTGCGGCCCTTGATCATGTCCTGCCCCATGGATGGGCGGGCGCTGTCGCTGCGATTCGGAATTTCCGCGAAAAGCATCTCCTCGATCTCCTGCAGCGCCTTCTCGTCGCCTTCCGCAGCGGCGTACCATTGCTCGGCCGTGGTGCCCTTCTTGGTCTGGACGACGAAGCCGAGCGCGCGGCCGACCCGAAGCGTCTCCGCGGTCAGCCTGATATTGACCGAGCGCACGGCATCGTCACGCACCATGTCGTTGCCGCCCAAACCGGTGCAGGCGGACAGGCCGTTATGGCTGGAATTGATCACCAGCTTGGTCCAGCGCTCACCCCAGATATCGGTCGTCACCTTGGAACTGTCCGTATGGCCGACCAGTTCCGCGATTTCCTCGACCCGTTCCGTGACCCGGCCATGCAGTTCGCCGGCGCGAAACACCGTGTAGCTGTCGCCGCGGATCGGCACGTGACGACGCACCAGCGCCGGCCCTTCGAGACCGCAGCTGATCGTGCTGGCGATGCAGCCGATGACCCGGTGCGCGCCGACAACATCGGCGATCGCCTCTTCGTTGATCGCATTCTGCAGCGAGACGACGAAGCCGTCCGGCGCCAGATAGTCGCGTATCAGCGCCGCGGCGAACTGGGTCTCGTAGGACTTCACGGAGATGAATGCGATGTCGATCGGGCCGTCCTTCGGCAGGTTCGAGACCTCGCAGATATTGATCGCCTTAACGGGTACCTCGTGACTTTCGGCGTCCGTGGTACCGCGCAGGCTGAGCCCCTCCGCATTCATCTTCTCGACATGTTCCGGCCAGGCATCGATCAGAGTGACGTCAGCGCCGTTGCGCACCATGTGGCCGGCGACATAACCGCCGACGGCGCCACTGCCGACCATTGCAATTCGCTTGCTCAAAGGAATTCCTCCCCGCTGTGTCTTATCTTGCTTGCGTTCAGCTTAGACCCTGACACGGGCCAGCGCCAATCAGTCGCGGAACAGCGCCCGTCCCGCGCTAATCGCCTTCGAGCCGTCGGCCGCGATCACCTCATAGACCGCGCCCTGCCCCGTCCCGGCATGGCGGACGGTGATGTCGGTGCCCGGGATGACCATGCCGGTGAAACGGCCGGTGAAACGTGCGAGCCGCGCCGGGTCGCCGCCGAGCCGGTCGGCCACCACCTCCCGCACCGCCAAGGCCCAGGTGGCCGTGCCATGCAGGATGATATCCGGCAGCCCCGCCGCCAGCGCGACCGCGCGCTCGGTATGGATCGGGTTCCAGATATCGGCACATTCCGTATAGACATGCGGCATCTCACGCGGGATCGGGATCACCGTCTCGGTCCAGTCGCCGGGCGGCGTGTCGTCGGGCCAGTCCGGCGCGTCTTCCTTGACCTGATCGTCTCCATTGACGCCGACATCCCGGCTGATCCCGGTCGTGTAGGTCGTGGCGACCTTCTCCCCATCCGCGGCGGTCAGGTCGATCCGCGTCATGGTCAGCGCGCCGGGCTTGATACGCCGGACCGCCACCTTCTCGCCGCTCACGCGGATCCGTTCGCCGGGCCGGATGAGGCGATGGAATTGCGTGTCCTGCACCGCGTGCACGCCGCGTATCGTTTCTTCCGGAGTCGCGCCGAAGGCGGGCGTGGTGCGGATATCGCGGGATGCCGGCCATTCCAGCGAGACCACATAGGCCGGCGGCGCCACGATCCCGCCGTCTCGCGCATCGTCGAAATAGATATCCGCCGTCTCGCCCATCCCCGCCGCATAGGCGAGGCATTTGCGGACATCGACATCCACGTCATAGGGCTCGACGGGGCTTCCGACGGCGGCGGCGTTGATCGGCATGGCTGGGCTCCCAGAGAAGATTGAGCCTCTAGCTTAGCTGCCGCCGATAGCCGGTCAATCGGCGTCGGCGCGGCCCAGCGAGTCCCGCAAGCCCGCGATCTCCTGCCGCAGTGCGGCGATTTCCTGCCGCAGCTCCTCCGTGTTCGCTTCCATCTCCCGCTCGATCTCGTCTTCTTCCTGACGATGCTGGGTCTGCATCGCATCGACGATGACGCCGATGAACAGGTTGATGACGGCGAAGCTGGTGATCAGGATGAAGGGAATGAAGAACGCCCAGGCCCATGAATGCTCCGCCATCACCGGCCGAACGATGCCCATCGACCAGCTTTCCAGCGTCATGATCTGGAACAGCGAGTACATCGAGGCTCCGACGTTACCGAACCATTCCTGGAACCCGGCGCCGAAGAAATTGGTCGCCAGAACGGACGCGACATAAAAGATCAAGGCGATCAGGCCGACGATCGACACCATTCCGGGGATTGCGGTGATCAGCGCCTGGATGACGTTGCGCATCGCCGGCACCACCGACATCAGTCGCAAGACGCGCAGAATGCGCAGGGCGCGCAGAACCGCCAGCGGCCCCGATGCCGGCAGCAAGGCGATACCGACGATGAGCAGGTCGAATACGTTCCAGCCATCCCGGAAGAAGCGTAACCCGCGGGCAAAAAGCTTTGCGGCAATTTCCGCGACGAAGACGGTGAGCACGAACGCGTCGAAGGCGTGAAACAGGTGGGCCCGGCCCTCCATGATGGCGGGGGACGTCTCCATACCCAAGGTGATGGCGTTCACGACGATCAGGGTGACGATAAAGGTCTGCACCTTCGGGTGATCGATGAACACCCCGACCCGTTCTCTTATTGACATGAAATGATCCATACCGACCGGACAATTCAACCGCACCGCAAATAAGGTGCCGCGCCGCGCGGGTCAATATACCCGATTGGCAATTTCGCCGAAAATCCCAGCGTTTCCGCATGATTGGGGCGCTGCGCTGGCGATGTACGCCCCCATGGGCAATAATGCAGGCAACCGATCAGCAACCGACCGGAGTGAACGATGGCCGACATCGCGGCGACCTCATCGGATG
>JAPPPC010000190.1 GCA_028817685.1 Rhodospirillaceae bacterium | reverse complement strand
ATTCAAACACTTCCGACCGGAAGAACGCGTCATCGTCAAACTGCAGACCGCCCACACCGCCGGGCCGGTTCATCACGACAATGGGGTTTTGCGGGTTCCCGTCCGGCGGCAACCAAACATGCAGATCCCAAAATCTCGGGTGCCAGATACCGAGCTGCAAATCGGGCGCCCCGGTAATCGTTGCGCTGCCGCGAACGCCATTATCGTCGGGTGCCGTTAACGCCATACTGCCATCCAGTTTGTGATAGCCCGCCTCATGCACAAACCAAAGATCGGTTGGGATGCAGCCAACGGTGGGGCGCCTGCCGGGCTCGTATTGCGCTGTGTAGGCCAGGCCAATGAAGCTGTAGGGCCCGTCGATTGAAACCGCATTGCCAACGGCAAGATTGAAGTCCGCCACCGATTCACCGATTTCACGCGGACGCGGCGCATAAAAGGCGAGTGTCGGCTGGCTAAGATCGACACCGGCGGCTGTTGGAATTTCAGTCGGCGGAATCCCGAACGCCAATCCATTGTTGCGAATGCTGGCGTTCAGATGTGTGGGAACAGAAAATCCCCGCGCCGGCGCAATCTTGTGCGGTGTTTCCGTACTGAGCAGTGCTGTGAATGCGGTCAAGGGGCCTGCGAGGGACCGCCGCATATCATCGCGGGTACATCCAACCACCAGCCGGTTCCGTCCGGACCGCGCGGTGAACACTTCCGTCCCGCCACCGGCCAGCTGATATTCCATGAACCACTCGTAGAAGAGTGTATGGCTGTCCGGAAAGCTCAAGGCACCGGGAGGGGTAAAGAAAAAACGCGAGCGGTCACCGGGCCGCGAAAATGCCGAACCGTGATTCGCCGATCGTGGTCCCGGCCAGAAATGCCGCGTAAACCGCACGAAGACATTGTTCAACTGCCAACCGGAGGGGACGGACACCTCGGCGCGGAGAATCCGGTCTTGGGGAGACCCCACCCAGGACCCGGTCGCATCGTCAATGGATGGCCGCGCGCACCCGGCAAGAACCAGGATCAGCCCAAGTAACAGTCCAACGGCAATGGGTTTTCGCAGCCTTTGACACAGCCTCCATTCCCAAACGGCTAACCACCGGGCACAAATCATGATCCAATCCAACCGTCGCGCGGTCAACGTATGCTGCGACGCCCGGCAGTAGTGGTTGCTGCGGCCCGATGGATGCCCCCGCAAAAATTGCGCCCGGCGCACGGTCAGCACTCGCCTTGGTGGAATAGATTTTAGCCAAAGCAGTTAATTTGATCTTTAGACCTTTTCAGGCACACTTAATAATCGAACAAGAGGAGACCGGCCTTTGGAGCGGCGCACGCGGGCCCTCGAAATTTTGGCGGGGGAAGGCGCATCGGGCGCGGCGTTTTTCTATCACACGGCCCGCGCCCTTTCGATCGGCCTGGATTGCCGCTGGGCCGGTTTGGGATGTGTGCAGCCGGATGGCAAGGGTGTCGATGTTTTCGCGTTCTGGGATGCCGAAGGACCGGCCGTTCCGTTCAGCTACGATTTGACCGATAGCCCTTGTGACCAGGTATACGGGCTAAAGCAGAACGATCCCTACCGATTCTATTCCGACAAGATCACGCAACGTTTCGGCGGGCCGCCCTTCCTGTCAGAGATCGGCGCCGAGAGCTACCGAGGTGAAGCCCTGTTCGATGCGGAGGGCAAAGCAGTTGCCCACATCTTTGCCGTCGACAACAAACCCATGCGCGCGAATGCCGATGATACCTCGTTCTTCCGCCTGGTCAGTCAGCGGGCCGGCGCCGAGTACCGCCGGCTGCGGCTGGAGGAAGCGCTGACCGAGAGCGACGAGCGCTACCGAACTGTGGTCGAGCACATCGCGGACGCGCTGTTCCTTCACGATTTGCGAGGCAATATCACCGACGTCAACCGGCGGGCCTGCCTCACCACCGGCTATACCCGCGAAGAGCTTCTCAATATGACGGTCTCCGACATCGAGGTGTCCGCCGACCTTAAGAAGGTCGCGGCGCTTTGGGGGAAAACGCCGGTCGGCGAAATACAAATCCTGGAAGGGACGCACCAACGGAAGGACGGCACGCGCTTTCCGGTCGAAGTTCGCGGTGAAATCGTAACCCTGGGGGGACAGCAACAGATTTTAGTCAGCGCCCGGGATATTACGGGGTCGAAGCGGACGCAGGACGAACTGTTATACGCCAAGGAACAGGCGGAGTTTGCCAACCGCGCCAAATCGCAGTTCATCGCCAATACCAGTCACGAGCTGCGGACTCCGCTGAACGCCATCATTGGCTTCTCGGATGCCCTGAAGATCGAGATTTTCGGCCCGTTGGGCCACGAGCGATATTACGAATATGTCGATGCGATAAATCTCAGCGGACAGCACCTACTGGCCGTCATCTCCGGAATCCTGGACATCTCGAAGATCGAAGCAGGCAGTATGGATCTGGCTGAATCCGAATTCAGACTCGATCGCGTCATCTCTGATTGCCGGCTTCTCTTGAAAGATCACATCGAACGAAAAAATCAGACCCTGAGTGTCACGATCAGCCCAACCGATCTGAGGCTATTCGCGGACGACGTAAAGATGCGACAGGTCGTCCTGAATCTGCTGTCCAACGCCATTAAATTCACGCCCAACTCCGGTCAGATCGATATCGCCATCGGGCTGGAACGCGACGGTGGTCTTGCGCTTTCCGTGTCGGACACCGGCGTCGGAATCGACGACCAGAAAATCGCGGCCGTCTTCGAGATCTTCAGTCAGGGCGACGCCGAAACGAAGGAACGGGAAGAGGGCACGGGCCTGGGCCTTCCCCTTTCGAAGGCGATCTGCGAGCTGCATGGCGGCACATTGCAGCTTACGAGCACGCTCGGCGTTGGTACTGTGGCAACGGTTCGCCTGCCGGCACAGCGCATCGTCAGCGCATTGCCCCGGGACGCGGCGGGCTGAAATCGGATCTAGCCCGGCTTCACCTACTCCTCGTCCGGCTGCAGATACAGCGGTACGGAATTCATGAAGGCGAGCAGGCCTGTCGGCGCCGGGCCGTCGGGAAAGACGTGGCCGAGATGGCTGTCGCAGCGGGCGCACATCACCTCGGTGCGGCGCATGAAGAAGCTGTTGTCTTCTTCCTCTTCGACCGCCTCCGGGTCGATCGGCGCGTAGAAGCTGGGCCAGCCGGTGCCGGAATCGAACTTGGTGTCCGATGCAAACAACGGGTTGCCGCAGCACTGGCAGACATAGGTGCCCTTGTCCTTGCAGCGGTCGTATTTGCCGGTGAAGGCGCGTTCCGTGCCCTTCTGGCGGCACACCTGATACTGCTCCGGTGTCAGCAATTCACGCCATTCGGCATCCGATTTCACGATCTTGTCGCCAGCCATCGTCCGTTCTCCCATCGTCCTTGCGGTGCTGGACCGTCATAGGCCCGCACCCGTTCCAGCATATCGTGCATCGGTCCGTCGCCGATGCCAAGCTCGTCGAGATGCGCCACCGTGTTCTCGAGATACTCTCGGCAGGTGCCCATCCGTCCCGAAGCAGTCGCGATGTGCGCAACCTGAACGTCGCGCGGCACCTTGCCCGCATAGCGGATATAGCGACGGTCGATGACGAATGTAAGAGCGCGGACCGTGCCGCTATCGGTGCGCACCGTAACCCAGCGTGCCCGATAGGCACGGCCGATCATCTCGCGCCGCCAGACGATATCGAGCTCCTCATCAACCTGATCGGGCGCAATGCGGAAAGCCATACCGCGGCAAGCGCCACCATGATCCATCGCGAGCATCATGCCCGGCAAATCCGGCGTCCCGCGCCCACCGGGCGACCACATGCAATAGCTGCGATGATAGCCATGCACCAGCCCGGACCGCTTTTCGGCAAAGTGGAACGCCGGGTTCCACATCAGCGACCCGTAGCCGAACACCCAAACGGACTGTCCCGGGATGTGATCGGCAAGCATCGTTCGCAATGATTCCCGGCGCTCTTCTTCCGTGACCGGGTTCATAAACCCGTCTTCGCGCGCGGCCTGGACCATGCGCTCGACCAGACCATTCTTGATCGCGTCACGACTGAGGATCACGTACTAAGAACCCCTGATTTCGATCTGTCATGGAAATGGATCAGGCGGCTAACCATCAACACGTAAGACCTGAGACGGATGGCTCGGGCGGGAAACGACGTACAACAGCGCCAGCGCCATTATGATACCAACCGTCACCGGCGGCAGCCAACTGCTCGACATGACCGTAACGATGCCGAGACTGATCGCCATCATGATAGCCGCCAACCATTTGGCGCGAAGAGGAATGACCCGGTACCGCTCCCAATCACGCAGGCCGGGACCGAACCGCGGATGATTGTAGAGCCAGCGACGCAAGCGCGGTGAGCTTCGCGTGAAGGCCCACAGCGCCAGGATCAGAACCACCGTCGGCGGCATCACCGGTACGACGACACCGATCAGGCCCAACACCAAATTGCACCAGCCGAATATCAGCAGGGCGATGCGGCGGCCGCCGGTCTCCAGACCGGGAACCTCATGGCTTTGTTCGGGATGTCGGGTCGCTGTCATGTGTCGGACGCTCGCAAAACCGGTTCGCCTTCGTCCAAAGACCTGCCCGCTAGATGCGTCCGTCATAGGCGATGCGGTCGATATGGGCGGCGATAACGGTGAATGTGTCGGCAGCGAGTCCATCGCGCACCGCCTGTGCCAGGTCAGCACGGTTGTCCACGTCGACACCGATGCCGCCCAGTGCCCGCGCCACGGCGGCAAAATCGGTCTTGCCGAAATCGACACCGAGATTGTCCATGCCGCTGGCCCGCTGCTTCATCTCGATCAACGCCAGCGAGGCGTCGACGAACACCACGGTGACGACCGGCAGCTTCAGATCGCGCAAGGTGGCCAACTCGCCCAGCACCATCTCCAACCCCGCGTCGCCGGTGAAGGCGACCGCCGGCCGGTCTGGGTCGGCGAGCTTCACCCCCATCGCCAGCGGCAGCGCGCAACCCATCGTGCAGAGTGCCGAGGATTGCACCAAGGTGTGCGGCTGTTTCGCCTGCCAGACGCTCGACAGCAGAATGCGATGGGCACCCGTGTCGACCGACGCGATCGCGTCGTCCGGCAGCAGCTTGTTGACTTCGTCGCAGATCGCCGCCGGGCCCCAGGCCTCGTCGGTCGGGAAGGCCTCGGCCAGCGCCTTACGGGTCTCCAGCGGCGCCCCGTTCGACCAGACGGGACGCGGCTCGACGCCGTCGCGCAGAGTCGTCAGGCCGGCGCCGACATCGCCGATGAAGGACAGCGAGGCCTGATGAACGTAATGGGTATTCGGCACGGCGCTGAACTCGATAACCGCCGTTTTCCTGGCGTCCCAGGGTTTGACCCAACTCGCCCGCATTTCGATCGGGTCGTACCCTGCGAGCAAGATGAGGTCGCTGGTCTCGACCAGCGGCAGCAGGTGCGAATCGCCCAACGGCGACAGACCCCAGCCACCGAGCGACAGCGGATCGTCCTCCGGCAGCACGC
>JAPPPC010000027.1 GCA_028817685.1 Rhodospirillaceae bacterium | reverse complement strand
TCGTATACCAGACCGCATTGGCCGCCACCGCCCCTTCCAAGCGTAACGCCGGCATGAAGGTGATCATGCGGTGCACGAACTGCGCACCCGCGGAATGGCCGAACATCAAATATCCCTGCCGCGTCGACCCGGTCCAGGCCCGTGCCGCATCGAATAGGGCTTCCACCGCATTGAACGACCATTCCTGCTGCGGCACCGGAGCGCCCCCCTTTGCGCGCATGTTGCCGCGATTGTAGCTGCGGCCGCCAGGAAAGCGGTCCCGATCGAATTCCGGCGCCAACACCAGAAAACCGTGCCGGTCGGACAGGTCGCGCCAGACGTCGCGGTACCAATCCGCGTTGCGCTTCACCCCGTGCAGGACCATCAGGACCGGCGCGTCTGGCCGGTAATTGTCCGGCCGGTGATAATGCACCCGCATCACCGTGCCGGGCAGCCCTTCGAAGGCTGCGATTCCAGACCCCGCAGGCAACGGTCCTTCGCTTACTTTGTCCGGAACGGTTACACAGCCCGACAGCAATATCAGCGACACGACGAGGCTCCGGATCATCCGAGACTCGGCCAGACGGGTTTGCGCTTGTCGTTGAAGGCCGCGACCCCTTCCTTGTGATCGGCCGTGGCGAAGAGCGCCGCCAGCTCGTTCTGGCCATGCGCGAAAGAAGCGTCCAGATCCATGTCCCACATATGGCGCAGCAGATTCTTGCCGCGCCGGACTGCCGTCGGCGACTTGTCGATGATGCGGCCGACCAGCCAATCCACCTTATGGTCGAGTTCGTTCAGAGGGACTACATAGTTCACGAGCCCGACCTCCTTGGCGAATTCCGCATCGAAGAACTCTCCGCTCAGTGCCATTTCCATGATCACCCGGCGTGGGATCAGATGGCGCAGGGACGCCACAATGACGCTGGGGAACAGGCCGATGCGCACCTCCGGCAGCGCAAAGCGGGCATGATCCGCGGCGACGGCAAGGTCGCACATGGCCAAAGTGCCCATGCCGCCCGCCATCGCATCGCCATTGACCCGCGCGATGTAGGGCTTGCTGAACGCCGCCGCCGCGCGGAAATAGGTGACTGCCGGATGCACCAGCTCCAACTCATCCAGTTCCAGAGGCGTGTACTCGGTATCAGGCTTCAGATCCGCACCCGTCGAAAACGCCTTGTCGCCCGATCCCGTCAATACGACGGCGAGAACCGACCGGTCTTCCTCGGCTTCGGCCAGCGCGCCCGCCATGCGCTGGAACAGGTCTTTCGTGTAGGCGTTGCGCCGCGCCGGCCGGTTCACGATCATCCACAGAACCGCGCCGCGTCGTTCCAAAATCAGCTCATCTGTCGCCATTATTCCATCTCCCTGTCGCGCGGGCGGCCCGGGCTGTGCAAAGGGCCGTGATTTTGTATTGTCGGGCCGCCGCGCCCTTGCAATACCATTTCAGGATCATCGATGACACAGAGCCAACCCCACGTCCTTTCCGGCATTCGCATTCTCGATTTCAGCCGCCTGCTGCCAGGCCCCTGGGCGACGCAGATGCTCGCCGATCTCGGCGCCGACGTCATCAAGGTCGAGCAGCCGGTCGTCGGCGATTACAGCCGCCACAACCCACCGAACTACAAGGATAGCGGCGTCTATTACAACAGCGTGAATTCCAACAAACGCAGCATCACGATCGACCTCGCCAATCCGGAAGGCCAGGCGGTCGCGCACAAGCTGATGGAGACGGCGGACGTCATCGTCGAATCTTTCCGTACCGGCGTCGCCAAGAAGCTCGACGTGCATTACGAGAAAGCGCGCGCGATCAACAAAGGCATCGTCTATTGCGCCATCACCGGCTACGGGCAGGACGGGCCGCTGTCGCGCGTGCCGGGACACGATCTCGTCATCCAGTCGATGACCGGGCTGATGGGCATGTCGGTCGACCGCGAACCGTTGCCCCCGGTACCTGGCTTCCAGGCGGCGGACTATGCGGGCGGCGCTGTCGCACCGACGGCGATCCTGGCAGGTTTGATGCGCAAGCAGCAAACCGGCGAAGGCTGCTTCATCGACCTGTCGATGTTCGATTGCCTGTTCTACATGTGCAACATCGTCCTCACGAGCGGCATGTCGCGGCTGGCCGGGCACAGCGGCGAGCCGGCGATGCAGCCCTGGGGCGGCAACCCGCGCTACGCTACCTATCTTTGCGGCGACAACAAACCGGTGGCGGTGTCGCTGCTGGAGGCGGTGCAGTGGCAGCAATTCTGCAATTTCATCGAGCGGCCGGACCTGATCGACGAGAATGAAGGGCCGGAGGACCGGCACACGACCCATGGCGACAAGGCGCCGATCTACCGCGAGGCGATCGAGAGCTACTGCAAGGCGCACACACGCGACAGTCTGCTGGCCAAGATGGAAGCGGAACAGATTCCGGTCTGCGCGGTCTTCACCCCCGACGAGGCGCTGGCGGACGAGAATGTGAAGCAGCGCAGTCTGGTCGAATATGTTGACCATCCGATGGATGGACGGATCCCACATTTGACCAACCCGCTGGACCGCGCCGGTCTGACCAAGGAGGGCCGGACCCCGGCTCCGGGACTCGGGCAGAACAATGACGATATACTGGCCGAACTCGGCTATTCGGAAGACGAGCGGCAGGCATTGCAGGCGAAGGGAGTGGTACCCTCATGACGACGACGGCGACACCGAATGCGGACGCGGCGGCCCAATTCATCGGTACGGCCCCGGGACGGAACTATCAGGCGGATGTGATCGAGGCGGCGCGCATGGCGCTGGTCGATGCAGTCGGCGTGGCGCTCGGTGCGCATGGCGAAGGCGCCGGCGAGTCCGTGCGCAATGTCGCGGCCAACTGGGGCGCCGGCGGGGAAGCACAGATCCTGCTTGGCGGCCGCTCCGCACCGGCGGTAGCCGCCCTGGTCAACGCGACCCTCGGCCACTGCCTCGATTATGACGACACCCATGTCGGCGCGGTCGCTCATCTCGGAAATCCGACCTGGGCCACGGCCATCGCGGTCGGCCAACAGGTTGGCGCGACCGACCGTGAAATCCTGGGCGCCTTCATCACCGGCTTCGAGGTCGGGGCCAAGCTCGGCTTCGGCATGGGCCACGCGGTGAACGAGCGCGGTTTCCATTCGACCGGCCTGTTCGGCTGTTTCGCCTCCGCAACCGCGGCCGCGGTGCTGCTCGGCCTCGACGAGACGGGCATCCGCAACGCGCTCGGCGCGGCGGCGACTCAGGGCGCGGGCTTGACCGGCTCCTTCGGCACCATGGCCAAACCCTTCCATGCCGGCAAGGCGGCGATGAACGGGGTACTGGCGGCGGAGCTGGCCAAGGAAGGCTTCGAGGCGGCGCAGACCCTGATCGAACCGGAGGGCGGCTTCGGTCAAACCTTCATCCAGGACGGCACGGTCGCACCGCAACTCCTTGATTTCGATGGCAGCATGGAGATCACGCGCAACACGCTGAAGCCTTACGCGTCCTGCCTACTGACCCATCCTGTGATCGACGCCGCGCGCGCGTTGGCGGACAAGGTGGCCCTGGACGACATCGCCGAAATCAGCGTCGACGTGACGCCGGCCTGCATCAATCTCGCCGGCAAGCCGCAGCCGCAGTCCGGCCTGGAAGGTAAATTCAGCACCGCCTATTGCGCGGCGCTCGGCCTGACCGGCCATATGGTGACGGCGGCCGACTTCGCCGAGGACCGCGTCGCCGACCCGGCGTTGCGCGCGCTGGTCAACAAGGTCACCCTGAACCCGGTGCCCGACATGAAAATGACCGCGGCCAAGCTGACCCTGCGTCTCGCCGACGGTTCGGAAGTCGGTCACGACACCCCCCTCGCCCTCGGCAACCCGGGCAACCCGATGGATTGGGACGACATGAAGGGCAAATTCATGCCACTGGCCGAACCGGTGCTTGGCGATAAAGCGGACGCCCTGTACGACCTGCTGCGCGGCTTCGGCGACGGCGAACGCATGGACGCGATGCGAGAGATCGTGGCGCGGTAGAGGTCGCGCCATGGCCGACCGGCAGCTTCTCCAGCACCTGTTTCCCGACCGGCCCTATTTCGGCGGGGCAACCGCCGGTATCCAGGGTGAGCGGGTGCGGCATTTCTTCATGTCCGCCGCGGTTTCGCTCGCCGCCCAATCCTCGCCCGCTTTGTCGATCCTGGAGATCGGGTCCTGGACCGGGTCGAGCACGCTCACCTGGGCGCAGGCGCTGGACCGCTATTGCCGAGACCAGGGAAAGGTCCTGTGCGTCGATCCCTGGCTGCCTTACTTTAGTGCCGAACAGTTGCAACAGGATGCCAACTACCAGCTGATGGCGACCCTGTCGGGGCTCGACATCACCTACAATTTGTTCCTGCACAACACACAGTTCGTGCCGCAGGGGGTCAAAATCGACCATATGCGCGGGCTGAGCGTCGATATCCTGCCCTACCTCAAGGAATCCTCATTCGACTTGATCTATATCGACGGCGACCACGCCTATGAGAGCGCGTTGTTCGACATGCTGATGGCGAAGAAGCTGGTGAAGCCGGGTGGGCTGATCTGCGGTGACGATCTGGAGGTGCAGGCGTCAGAGTGCGACCTCGCCTTCCTGGAGGCGAACAAGGCGCTGGACATCCTGCCCGTTCCCAATCTCAAGCGGAACTGCCACCCTGGCGGTGCATGAGGCGTTCGGCGACGTCTCCGCCTATCACGGCTTCTGGGTGATGCGTGAGGCCGGCGATGGCGCCTACGAACAGGTCTCACTGAACGGACAGCAGGCCCTCATCCCGTCGCACTTCTCCGAGGCGGAGCAGGCGCAAGTGCGCGACACGCTGTCGCGGATCGGCCTGAAGCTTTAGCGCCCCCGCTTGGCCATCCGTTTCACATAGGCAATCACGTTGCGCCGGTCCTTGGCGTCCTTGAGGCCCGGAAAAGCCATTTTCGTTTTCGGGACAAATTTTCTCGGTGCCGTAAAAAACGCGTCCATGGCTTCATCGGTCCAGGCGAGGCCCTCGGTCCCGCGCCGTTTCATCGCGGCGGAGTAGGGAAACCCTGGTGCACCCGCGGCCTTTCGTCCCGTCACCTTGTAGAGCGACGGGCCGAACCGGTGTTCGTCCGGCTTGAAGCTGTGGCACGCTTCGCATTTCTTGAAAACCTGGCGACCGTCGCGCCAGCTCGGCTTGTCTTTGGCCGATGCCGCCGTGGCGGCAAGGAGGCATGTTGCCGCAACAACGCCGGCGGCCAGCTTTTTAGAGAATGAGGTGACACGCTTCCATACTCCCGCACGCAGATCCCAGTTGCTTCTCGTTCGCCCCGAACTCCCTTTGCAATATGGCGTTTCGCACGATGAATTTGAAGATATGGGGCGCAATCAGGCCAGTTCGCCGCCGCCGGCCCGCTTCTCTCGATGCCAGCGCGACCGGTATCCGCGCAGATATTGCGGCGGATAGGAGACATCCGCGCCCAAAACCGAAGCCGCGTACCAGGGCCAATGGGGGTCGTTCAGCATCGTGCGGGCAAGCGCCACGAAG
>JAPPPC010000593.1 GCA_028817685.1 Rhodospirillaceae bacterium | reverse complement strand
AAATCCTCCCTTATGAAAACACCTCAGGGTGTCCCAGGGGCGCTGATGTCAGACAACACCAAATTGCGTGCCGGGGATGTCGTACAGATCGTCTTACCCGGCGAAACCTCGTTCGCCAAACCGTTGCAGCTTGATGCGAACGGGAATGTGACCATTCCGGAAATCGGTGTCGTCGCGCTCGACGGATTGACCCTCGCGGCCGGCCGTGACCGCCTCCGCGACCGGTTGGAGGTTGTTTTCAGGGATCTGGAACGGCTGGACCTGTTGCTGGAAGATCGCCGTCTTCTCGTCCGAGTCCTCGGTTACGTGAAGAAGCCCGGAATCGTCAACCTGGATGGCAACGCGAATGTCCAAACGGCGATTATCGCGGCCGGCGGTCTGCGCCAAGGCGCGCAGCTTGATCGGCTTCAGCTGCGGCGGGGACAAGCCAACCAGGCCTTCAACTACAAAAGCTACCTTGATAGCGGGGACCCGAACAACTTGCCCGCTTTGGCGCCAGGCGACGTGATTTTCGTGCCGGCCTCGCCCTTGCTGGGCAACGTCGAGGTCGAATTCGATGCCCGGACGCTCACGGCGGCCGGCGACGCGGGCGAAGGCGGCGAAGCCGTGCGGATTTTCGGCGAGGTTCAGAAACCGGGCACCTTCGCCTTCAAAAAGGGCCAAAGCGCGGTCGATATGATCATGCGTGCCGGCGGGACGACCCGCTATGCCGGCGTCGAGAAGATCCGCGTGATGAATGGCAGCGAGACGTTTCTCTTCAATCTCAAAGAATATCTAGACACCGGCAGCGGCGACCTCATTCCGGAAATCAAACCGGGCGCGACGATCTTCATTCCCATTCGGGTCGATGAGGTAAAAGCCGGATCCCGGACGGTCTATGTCATGGGTGAAGTGGCCAACCCGGGCGCATTCGAGATGACGGAAGGTGCCAACTTCTTCGATGTGCTGGCCAATTCCGGCGGGCCCAACCGCTATGCGGAAACGCGGCAGCTGCGGATCATCCGCGCCGACGGCAACGTCGTACCGTTCGACCTCGCGGGCTACACCGAAGGGCGGCAGGTCATGGGCGTCCCGGCCATCTATTCTGGCGACGCGATTTTCGTGCCGGTAAAGACCGACCAGCTCGAAAAGTCCTGGCTGAAAATTTCGCCGGAACGCGCCATCAAGATCATGGGGCAAGTGCGCAAGCCGGGCCGCTATGAGTGGTCCGACGAAATGTCGTTGCTCGACCTGCTGGCGCATGCCGGCGGCGCCACGCGCAAAGCGGACACGTCCAAGCTCCAGGTCCTTCGGGTACAGGACGGAAAAGCCATCCCGGAGGTGTTCAACCTCGCCAAGTTTCTCGAACAGGGCGGCGTGCTTGCCGATCTGCCGGTCCTCTCAGCCGGCGACTCCGTGGTCATCCCGGAGCTGCCCATCGACCCTGCCGGCAACAAGTCGGTTTGGGTCCGGCAGTCCTCCGATCGCTCGATCTACATGATGGGCGCCGTGAACTCTCCGGGCCGTTACGCCTTCCGTGAAGGCTTGTCCTTTCTCGATATCCTTTCGGCCGCGGATGGCCCGAGAACCTCGGCCGATTTGAAGAACATCCGCGTCTCGCACCGGACCCAGCGGGGCAGCCGCATCAGCAAGCTCGACCTGGCCCTGTATTTTGAGACCGGGGACGACAAATTGCTGCCGATCGTCGCGCCCGGCGATGTCATCTACGTGCCCGCCCGCGACCGCGAATGGACCGAGGTCAAGTCGGAGCAGACCATCCGCGTCCTCGGCGCCGTCGGAAAACCGGGACGCTACAATTTCGACAATTCGATGACCGTGCTGGACTTGCTCGCCGAAGCCGGAGGCCCGACGAACGCCGCATGGCAGGAGAAGATCGTCGTGGTCAACATGGTCGAAGGCAAGCAGCACGCGCAATCCTTCAACCTGGTCGATTTTGCGAAGTCCGGTGACTTCGGCCGCCTTCCCGTCATTCGCGCCGGTGACACGGTCTACGTCCCCAGCAAGGACCAGAGCGACTGGTCGCTCTTCATGGCTTCCGTGAAGGATGCCGTCCAGGTGCTGTCGGTCGTGCTGCTGATTGCGGGGATCTGACATGGCCGCGCTTCCTATGGGTCTCCCCGAGTTGACCACGATCTCGGCGCGATGCGGGCGCGATGGTCAGCGCACACTCTTGTTCTGCAGCACC
The DNA here is from genome assembly GCA_028817685.1 of Rhodospirillaceae bacterium. Taxonomy (GTDB): domain Bacteria; phylum Pseudomonadota; class Alphaproteobacteria; order UBA8366. Next base: position 3,328 of record JAPPPC010000593.1, on the reverse strand, counting down.
GATCCCGGCGATGGCGCATCGACCGTGTCTTACGCGATGGCGCAACGGATCGCCGGATCGGGAAAGCGGGTGCTGTATGTCGATTTCTCCCCGCAATCCTCCTATACCTGCGATGGGCTGCAGTTGCCGAGACAGAATTGGTGTCTGTCAGGCGGCATTCCTCGCGACGCCTATTTCCCGATCCCTGGCCGCAACCTGACGATCCTCGCCGCAGCCAAGGCGCCAACTTACCCCTTGGCTTATTGCGAGACCGAAATCATCCGGGCTTTGTTATCCGGCTGGCTTTCCGAGTACGACGTCGTCATCGCGGACGCGCCTCCTCTGAACGATGACAACAAGACCGGACTTCCTACCGAGACGCTGGCCGCAGCATTCGACTGCACCGTTCTGGTGGTCCTATCGGGTGAGACCTTGCTGGTTCAGTTGAAGAAGGCTTTGGACCGGTTACGCGAAGCGGGCTGCACCATCGACGGCATCGTCATGAACGACCGACAGATGCCCGATCTGCGGGCCGAGTTCTCCCGACAAATCGAAAAGATCGGCGGGAAACTGCCGCGGTTGGTGACTTGGCTGAAACAGTGGGTGGAGACGAGACGTGTCTTCTCAGTCGAGTTTTAGAGGGCTGGTTTTGCCGTTGGGATGCGACACTTTCGGTGCTTCGGCAGAGTCTGTGTTTGAGGACAGAAACTTCCTTCGGCCAGAAAGGAACCAATCTGACGCGCGCTTTAGCGCAAATGAAATTCCAGCGGTTCGATGTGGCGGCGAAAGCCAGTGCGTTCAGCCATCCGCGCCTGCCAGGCCGCCAGATGCGGCATCGGCGGCGCGTCGAGCGCGAACACGTACCAGCGTCGGACGGCTGTTGCCGGAGCGATATCGCCGATCGTGAATTCGTTACCAGCCACATAGGCGCGATCGGCGAGATGATCATTGAGACGCTGCAACGCCGGCAGAATGCCCTGCCGGGTCGCTTCCAGATTGGCCGGGCTGCGCTCGTTCTCGGGGAGACGGACCAGTTCCATCACCAGAATGTGCAGCGCCGGTTCAAGCTGCGTATTTGTCCAGTCCATCCACTGGCTGGCGAGCCCCAGTGTCTTGATGTCATCGCCGAACAGGGCCTGCGGCGCGTAGGCCTGCGCCAGGTAGCGACTGATCGTGTTCGACTCCCAAAGGACAAATCCATCATCATCGATCGTGGGAATGGTGCCGTTCGGATTCATCGCTCGGTATGCTGGCGTATCGACGACGCCGAAGGCGCTTCCGCCGCCGGAGATATGACCGTCCGGCCCCATGGTCGCACTCGCCAGAATGAGCTCGTACGGCAAGCTGGCTTCCTCGCACAGCCACAGCACCCGCTGGGTATGTGCGGAATTTCGCCGTCCCCAAATCTTTAGCAAGAGCCCCCTCCAGAAAGTGCGACAAGCATCGACCGGTGGCGCCTACTCCGCCGCCTGGACATCCGGTTGGGCGACACCGTTGACGCAGGTTTCACCGGCCGCATTGTCGACGGTCACATGTGTGTCGTACCAGGTGAGGGTCGGCGCCGCGCCGAACTTCTCGGTCAGCATCTGCACGCGCTCAGGCGTAAACCACGCTTCGGCCGCTGCGCGGCTTTCCCAGAGATAGACGCCGCCGGTGCCCGCCTCGCCGTTGAGATAGTTCTTCCGGATCAGCCCTTTGCCGGCAAGGCCGCGATAGGTCGACGCAGTCGATGTGCCACCCGCGATCGCTTGCTCTTCGGTGCGTTTTGGCAACGGAAACTGGACGATGACGATGCATTGACTCATGAATTTTTCTCCTCTGACGACAAACCTTCCTGGGGCGGAGAGCGCGCGCACCGCGACCGCCCGTTCTTTCCACAGTTGGTAGCAGAAGCCGCCCATCGGGAATAGTGGTGAGTGGTCCCTGACAAAAGGGTGTCAGGAGCACCCAGGTAACTTATTGCCTCCGCCAACGGGCACTTCGACGAGGCGGCCGTGTCCCCACCGCTCCATGCCGAAGACGCCGCGTTCGGCTGGGCGGCAGAGATGATCTGCGCAGTTGGAACCCTGTGACCCGCCTTGCGTCACAACCACACTCGATGCCTGGGATATCGCCGCGCTCCGTTTCGGTATCGGTGGACTTCTTCTGGTGCCCATCCTGCTGCGCCGTGGTCCGGTGCTCGACGGCCTTGGTTTTCCCGGTCTAAAGATGTTGATCGCCAGCGGCCGACCGCCGTTCAAGCCAAACGGTACTTAGATTCCGCGGTCTATGAACCGGACGCGTTCGGAAAGAACAACTGTTGGCCTTGGACGCGAAATTGCCCGATGGCATCCTGCCCCGCGGGCGACACCAGCCATTCGACGAAGACCGACGCGGCCCGCGCGTTGACATGCCGATGTCGCGCCGGATTGACCCGGACGACGCCGTACTGATTGAACAAGCGGGCGTCACCGGCGGCCAGAATGGCCAGATCGCCCTTGTTCCGAAAGCTGAGCCATGTTGCCCGGTCGGACAGGATGTACCCTCCGACACTGCTGGCGATATTGAGGGCCGCCCCCATGCCGGCTCCGGCCTCCCGGTACCAGGTCCCCGAAGCCGTTTCGACGTCGACCTCAGTCAGGTTCCACAGGCGCCGCTCCGCCCTATGCGTGCCGCTATCATCGCCGCGGGAGATAAAAACGGCGCCAGCCCTCGCTATAGCGCGCAACGCCGCGACGGCGTCAGTCAACCCCCGAACACGCGACGGATCGCCTTTCGGCCCAAGCAGGACAAAATCGTTGTACATCACGGGCCGCCGGTCCACGCCATGACCCGCCGCAATGAAAGCCCGCTCGGCGGCCGGGTCGTGAACCAGCAACACATCCGCATCGCCATTGCGGCCCAGCCGCAGCGCCTGGCCCGTTCCGACGGCGATCACACGCGTTTTGATTTGCGAATGCGCTTCGAATATCGGCAATATGTGGGCGAACAGGCCGGAATTCTCAGTCGATGTGGTCGATGCCACGAGAAGCGCGTCAGCTTGCGCGCGCGCGCCCGGACCAACGAGCGTAATGACAAGCGCTAGAGCGGCAAGCAGGGTAACGTGCCGCCGAGATTTCACAGCAATCGTCATTCACGTCTCATCCGTACCAAACATCCTATAATCGCGCTGTGGCCGGACCATACCGGCCGCGATCAAAGGAAACCACACTAGCACCTATGTCGGAATTCGCCTCAGCCTTGCAGACCGCTTTCGCCATGGTCGTGGCGTTCGACCCTGGTCTGATGGAAATCGTCGGCCTTTCGCTACAGGTCAACTTCATCGCCGTCGGGGCCGCAATCCTGTTCGGCTTTCCGCTCGGGGCGGCAA
>JAPPPC010000413.1 GCA_028817685.1 Rhodospirillaceae bacterium | reverse complement strand
GGCGGGGCCGTCGAAGCGCGGGTGGGTGAAATAGGCGAACTGCTTGAGCGCCTCGCGGTCGTCGTGGTCGAGTGCGTTGGCAACCGCGCCGTAGGCATCCGGGAGATGGTTCAGCAGCAGGCCGCCGAGATAGAAGTGATCGGCATAGGTATCCCAGACGGCAAAGGACGGGATGACGGCCTTCACCGCCGGATGGCCCGTAGTCGCGAGGAAATCGGCCGATGCACCGACATAGGAAATGCCGGTAGACCCGATGGCGCCATCAGACCAGGGTTGTGCGACCACCCAATCGGCGAGCTCACGGTAGTCTTCGCGTTCACGGGGCGAGCGAAACCCGTCGCGCGCGCCGAAAGAAGCACCGGTACCCCGGACGTCGGCGACCACGACGGCATAGCCGTGCGGCACGAAATAGTCGCGCAGGTAGCCCGTGTTCGGACTCGCTTCGACGTTGTCGCCTGCGGCGGGGGTGATCTTGAAGCGCCGGTAGTAGGGCGTGTTGATCAGCAGTGCCGGAAGTGTCTCCCCCGCCGGCAGGTCTTGCGGCAAATGAACGTCAACGGCGATATCGACCCCGTCGCGCATGGTGACATAGCAAGAGGTGCGCGCCACAGCTCGACCAAATCGCGGTGGATTGTCTGCCTCGTATTGACCTGGTGACACGGCCCAAGCGTCGGAGTTCGTTGCGCTGTCTGACATCGCCTGCCTTCTTCGATCGAATGAATTGAGTAGAGTAGAATCTTACCCTCGCCGCACTTTGAATCAATCTTCATATCGCGGTCTTGATTTATCGACAGGCCTCGCGTACTGCGACGGCGAGTTCTTTTCTCGAACTTGTGGGGCAAGGTCTTGGATGCGAGTTTGATCGTCGCGATCTTTATGGTTGGCGCTGCTGTGTTGGCGTTCGAGTTTCGCGTCTCCAGCGCAATCCTCGAGATCCTCGCCGGAATCATCGTCGCTTACTTTTTCGTCGCGTCGGATGAACTCGACTGGCTGACCTTTCTCGCCAACCTCGGCATGCTCGGTCTGATGTTCATGGTCGGTTTCGAGGTCGACGTGAACCGGCTACGGCAGACTTGGCGTGCCAGCGTCGGCATCGGCATCGTCGCCTTGGCCTTGCCGATGGTCGGGGTGTTTTGCCTGTCCTACTACGTGTTCGAACTGAACTTGATGGCTTCCGCCTTGCTGTCGGTCGGCCTTTCGACGACATCCTTGGCGCTTGTCTACAACGCCTTACGCGAAACCGGGTCGCTGCAGACTGAGCACGGGCAGATCCTGGGTGCTGCCGCATCGGTTGTTTATGTTCTGGCGATGGTGGCGCTTGCCTTGCTGATGGGGGATGTCGGCTGGGGGACGGCAATTTTCCTGTTGGTGGTGGTCCCGATGATCCTCGGATTGCCACGGTTCGGAAAATGGATCATTCGGCGCTATCGCGGATCGCTGGTCGAGTTCGAGCTGCGCTTCCTTTTGGTGCTGTTGATCGCAATGGGCGCCATGGCGGAGCACATCGCCGGTATCCATTCGGCCGTCGTGGCGTTCGCGTTGGGAATCGTGATGTCCGAACTGGTCGAGGAGCACGAGGCGCTGGAGCAGAAATTAAAGGGGATTGTATTCTCCTTCCTGGCGCCGGCCTTCTTTCTGCACGCCGGCATGCAGCTCGATATCCGAAGCTTCTCGCTCGACCTTATCGGCATGGCTGTGGCGTTCTTCGTTGTTGCGTGCGGCTTGAAATATCTCGGCACGGCGTTGCCGTTTCGCTGGTTCCTCAAGAGTTCCGGCAGGGTAGCGGGCCTGCTGTTCAACTATCGCCTGAGCTTCGGCATTATTACGGCGTCGGTGGGCTTAAATGTCGGTATTCTCGACGAGCGGCTCTATGCCGTCATTCTGTTGGTCGTTATCTCCAGCGCAGCGCTGCCGGCGATATTCCTGCGCGACCGCCCGGCGGAGTGGGACCAGACGGAAAGACCGCTCGATGATTGAACGATTTGCGGAGACCGCCCGTGACCGACACAGTTCTTCCGCCTGGCAAACTACCGGCTGAATTGCTCGGACGGTTGTTGGCGCCATTTCGCAGGAATGCGCCTGAATTACTGTTGCCGCCGTCCGTTGGTGAAGATGCTGGCGTGATTGCCATCGGCGACGGCGCGCTGGTCGCCGCGACCGATCCGATCACCTTGACCGGCAGCGAGGTCGGCGGTCATGCGGTCCTGATCAATGCCAACGATGTCGCGGTCCTGGGGGTGCGGCCGCGCTGGTTTCTCGCTGTGTTCCTGCTCCCCGTCGGGACGACCGCAGCGGATGTCGCCGGCATCTTCGAGAACATGCGCGAGACGTTGGAGGCACTCGATATCCTGCTTGTTGGCGGCCACACAGAGGTGACCGCCGCCGTCAACCAGCCCGTCGTGACTGGGCAGATGCTCGGCTTCCAGGAAGACGGCCATTTTGTCAGGACCGGCGGCGTGCGTCCTGGGGATACGATACTGCAGGTCGGCGCGGCGCCCGTCGAAGGCGCGGCGGTTATCGCTTCGGAATTGGGCGCGACGCTGAATGTGCCGGAAGCGTTGCTGGCAGAGGCGCGCGGCGCAATTGTTAATCCCGGTATTTCCGTCGTCGAACCGGCCTTGCGTGCAGCTGCGTTGGGGGCGAGCGCTCTGCATGATCCGACCGAGGGCGGCATGTCCGCCGGCTTGCACGAACTCGCAGAGGCGTCTGGGGTTTCGCTGGTGGTCGGTGCCCGAGCGCCATTATGGTACGCGCCTGGCATCGCCTTGTGCGATGCGGTCGGCGCCGATCCATGGGGAATGCTCGCCTCCGGTACGTTGCTCGCCGCCTTCCCGCCCGACCGTGTCGATGAGGCCGTGAATGCGCTCGCAGCGGGCGGAAACGATGTCGCCCGACTCGCCGTCGCGGCCGCGGGCGAGGGGGTAAAGTTCGACGATGGCCGCGCACTGCCGCGCTACGAGCGGGACGAGCTGTCGCGGATTTTGGCCGAGGCATAGCGTCCGTTGCCGGTCTGGGGCTAGAGTGATTGATCGATAGCCGCTGGGAGACGACGCCATGCCGCACGACCTCACCTTCTCGAATAGCCATCAGGATCTTGCCGCCCGGGACGAAGACTACGTTCTTGGTTGGCGTTTCGAACCGCGCATCATCTTCGAGCGCGGCGAGGGCACCCAGCTCTTCGACGTCGATGGGAACGCCTACTACGACATGAGCTCGGGCATGATGTCGCTCACTCTGGGGCATGCGCATCCGGAGTTGGTGGACACGATCAAGAGCATGGCGGATCGCTTCACGCATCAATCCTCCTGGTACAGCAATCCCTGGGCGATCGAATTTGCCGAGTTGCTGGCAACGACACTGCCGGGCGACTTGAAGATGACGAACTTCGCGGTCACCGGTTCGGAGGCGAACGAGATCGCCATGCGCATGGCGCTGGGCGCGACCGGCCGCTTCGACATCTGCTCCATGGTGCGCGGTCTGCATGGCGGGTCGCTGGCGGCGGAGTCCATCACCTCGGTGGGTGGCGCGCGCCGGCGCGGGCTTGGGCCGTTGACGATGCCGGCGCGGTCCAATTGCATCGTGCCGGCCTTCTACTATCGCGCCCCGGTCGATGATCCCGATCAGTGGGACGATATCAGCCTGCAGATGACCGAAGATTTGATCGAGTACACGACGTCGCAGGAGGTGGCCGCGCTGATGCTGGAGCCGATTGCGGTGCCGGGTGGCATGATCGTGCCGTCCGAGCGTTGGCTGCGCGGCATCCGCGAGATCGCCGACAAGTGGGATGCGCTGCTCGTGTTCGACGAGTGCCAGCTCGCGCCGGCTCGGACCGGCAAGTTCTGGGCGTTCGAGCATTTCGGCGTGGTGCCGGACATCGTCACCTTCGGCAAGGGGTTGACCGCGGGGTTCGCCAATTGCGGCACCGTGACGACACCGGAGATCGCCGAGAAATCCCGCGGCACCAAGGGCCTGCCTTGGGCCGGTACCTATCCGCAGGATCCGCTGCCCTGCGCGGTGGGGCTGACCCAGCTGAAGATCGTGCTGCGCGACAATCTGGTGGAGAAAGCCGCGACGGAAGGGGAGTTCGTCGGCAAGCGATTGCGGGAGGTGCAGGACAAGCACGATTGCGTCGGCGACGTGCGCGGCAAGGGTCTGTACCGGATGCTCGATATCGTCACCGACCGCGAGAGCAAGGCGCCCGATGCGGAGATGGCGGAACGCATCCGCTATCACGCGCTGGAGGAAGGTCTGCTGCTGATCGTGGTGAAGAACTATGTCCGCTTCTGTCCGCCGCTGATCGCCAGCCACGAGGAGCTGGACGATATGGTCGGCCGCCTCGATGCGGCGATCGCCAAGGCCGAGCTGGGGCTCGATATCGGCACGGATTTGAGTGCGTCCGGTTCGCTCGCCACCAACAACATCACGCGCTGAGCCATGATCAAGGAATTCGTCATCGAGGCGACGGAGTCGCCGACGTTCGGCGGCCGGTCGTTCGGCGCTGTCGGTCAATATGAGCGGCTGACAGGGTACGCCGTCGGGGCCGTCGATCCCGCCGATCCGCGAAACGCCGGGATCGTGAATCTCGACAAGGCGCCGCGCAACGCGGATGGCTTCGTCGAGTACAAGGCCGATATCTGCATCTTGCGGCCGGTCGACCCGGCCAAGGCAAATGGCTGGTTGTTCTACGAAGTGCTGAACCGCGGGTCGAAACGAGCGATCTGCCGCGTCAACACCGCACCGGCGGTGAATCATTCGGACACGTCCGAAGACGCCGGGAACGGCTTCCTCATGGAACAGGGCTACACCTTGCTGTGGTCCGGCTGGCAGGACGATGTGAAGGATGGCGATGGCCGTATGCGCGCATATTACCCGACCGCGACCGATGGCGAACAACCGCTTGTCGGGCGTGCCTTGGACGAGACCATCGACGATACCAACGCAAAAATTTTTATCAAAGAGCTGATCTATCCGGCAGCTTCACTTGACACCGGTGAGGCGGACTTGACCGTGCGGCTGCGGGAGCGCGATTCCCGGCAGCAACCTGACGGATTGGCATGGCGGTATCTTGACGATCGCCATATCGAGATTACACGGCCTGACGATCCGACGTTCGATGCCGGCGCCATATTTGAGTTCATCTATGCCGCGAAGGACCCGCGGGTCACCGGCCTCGCCTTTGCTTCGCATCGGGATATTGCCGATTTCCTTCGCTCCGGCGCGCCGGATGCGTCCGGTAAGGCCAATCCGCTCGCCAGCGCCCCGCCGCGGCGGCTCATGCTGTTTGGCATTTCGCAAAGCGGCCGCTTCGTGCGGGACTTCCTGTATCAAGGCTTCAACGAAGGGCCGGGCGGCAAACAGGTGTTCGACGCCGCAGCGCCGGTGATCGCGGGCTCGCGTAAGACGCAGATCAACATGGCGTTCGCGCAGCCCGGCCGTTATCAGCGCCAGCACGAAGACCACAACTATCCGGGCGACCAGTTCCCCTTCGCCTACAGCGAACTGCCCGATCCGCTCTCCGGCCTGCCGGACAGT
>JAPPPC010000709.1 GCA_028817685.1 Rhodospirillaceae bacterium | reverse complement strand
CGCTACGACAATGTCTGGTGTTCGCTCGGCATTCATCCGCATGAGGCGGGCAATGAAGCGGTGCCGGAGGTCGACGAACTGGTGGCGCTCGCGGATCACCCGAAGGTCGTCGGGATCGGCGAGACCGGTCTCGATTACTTCTACGAACGCAGCCCGCGCGAGGCGCAGCAGGCGTGTCTGCGCGTGCATATCGATGCGGCGCGCGAGACGGGGCTGCCGCTGATCGTTCATGCGCGGGATGCGGACGACGACATGATCGAAATCCTGGAGGAGGGGTATCGTAACGGCCCCTATCCCGGTCTCATTCACTGCTTCACATCCGGTCCGGAACTCGCTGAAAAAGCGTTGGAAATCGGATTTTCGATTTCCTTTTCCGGTATCGTGACCTTCAAGAATGCGGAAGATCTGCGGAATGTCGCGAAATCGGTGCCGATGGACCGGATCCTGATCGAAACCGACGCGCCGTATCTGGCGCCGGTGCCGAACCGCGGCAAACGCAATGAGCCGGCCTATGTGGTGCATGTCGCGGAAATGCTGGCGCAGGTGCGCGATATGGACGCCGACGCGATCGCCGAGACGACAACGGACAACTTCCACCGGTTGTTCAGCCGCGCGACTCCAAGTGCCTGATTCCACGGTAAAAGTCACGATTCTCGGTTCGGGCCCGTCGAGCGGCATCCCGATGGTCGGCGACGATTGGGGCGATTGCGACCCGGCCGAGCCGCGCAACCGCCGGCGGCGCTCGTCGATCCTTGTCGAAAGCGCGGATACAACGCTACTGTTCGACAGCTCGCCGGATTGCCGCGAGCAGCTGCTCGACGCCGGCGTGAAGCGTCTCGACGCGATCGTCTACACGCACGCCCATGCGGACCACAGCCACGGTATCGACGATCTCCGCTGGATCAATTTCGCCATGCACGCGCCGCTGCCGGCCTATGGCGATGCCACCACGCTGGAAATCCTGAACGAGCGCTTCGGTTACGTCTTCAAGCCGCTGAGGCAGCCGGAAGCCGGCGAACCCGCGCGCTATTACAAGCCGGTGCTGCTGCCGCATGAAATCCAGGGCGACTTCTCCGTCGGCGCCGTGGCGCTGAAACCGTTCCGGCAGGAACACGGGTTCTCGCACACCTTAGGCTTCCGGATCGGCGATTTCGGGTACTCGACGGACGTGGTTGATCTGGATGACGCAGCATTCGCGGCCCTGGAAGGGATCGATACCTGGCTGCTCGGCGTGTTCCGGCGGACGCCGCATCCGACCCATGTGCATCTGGAACGCGCGCTGCAATGGATCGACCGGGTGAAGCCGCGCCGCGCCATCCTGACCCATATGGGACCGGACATGGACTACCGGACGCTGTGCGGCGAGCTTCCGGACGGTATCGAGCCGGGGTACGACAGTATGGCGTTCGAGGTGGCGGGGACACGGGCTGAAGTCCCACAGTCTGCCCAAGCCGCTGATTAAACGTCATATAGTATTTTCCATAATATACATTATACGACTCACGTCATAAGAAGTGCGGGGACCATTCTGTCTCCCCTCGACGACAATTAGACGGCTGTTTCTCTGAAATACTTCGCGACGAACCGCCCCAGACACGGCTCCACGCGCGTTTTCGGCAGCGCGTCTTTATGGAACCAACGAATGCCGTGGAACTCGTCGCGGCAATAATCGAGCACGGAATGTCGGTCACCACGCAGCGCGTACCACAGGCAGACATCCGTATGGCCAGCGGTGCGGCCGACTGTTTCGACCACCGTCAGCATCACCGGTCCGGATCGTAAAAACGCCGCCTCGATCCCGAGCTCCTCACCCGCCTCTCGCACAACCGTGTCTCGCGAATGCTCCCCCGGATCCACATGGCCGCCCGGCGGCAGCCACAGACCGGAATTCTTGTGGTCGACCAGCAGCAGATGGTCGCCGTCAATCACCATGAAATACGCGATCAAATGCTTCGGCGGCGTATCGGGCTTGGCGAGACGGAATATCTCGGCGCCGGAGCGGATCCAGGCGAGCGTTTCCCCTATGTCGCGCGCTTCGGCATCGTCAAAGGCTGCAAGCGCTTCTAACGCCGCCGCAATCGCATGACGCACCGCATCGGAGCTGATTGGGGCGGACACCCTAAGCCGCCTGCTCCGCCCGCGTCGCTTCCCAGCCGATCATCGCCAGCTTGCGTTCTCGGCCCCAGCGGTAGCCGCCGATGGCGCCGGTCTTGCGGATCACGCGGTGGCACGGCACCAGGTAGGAGATCATGTTGGTCGCGTTGGCGCGGCCGACGGCGCGGGCGGCGTTTTTGGTGTAGCCGAGGCGGCGGGCGATATCCTCGTAGGTCGTCAGCGTGCCGGGCGGGATCGTCAGCAGGGCGCGCCACACCCGCGTCTGGAATTCGGTACCGCGCAGCAGCACGCGCAGCGGCGCCTGTTTGCCGCCCTTACCGCCCGGCTCCGGCGCAAACATGCGGTCGGCATAGGCCTGCGTCTCGTCCGCGGCTTCCACGATACGGGCGTTCTCCCAGCCTTGCGACAGATAGGCCAGCGCGTCGGGCAGCGGCTCGTTCTCGTCGGTGAAGGCCAGGCCGCAGATGCCGCGGTCGGTGACCAGCAGCAGGCAGTCGCCGAAGGGACTCGGATGGCTGCCATAGCGGATCGTCATCCCCTCGCCCCGCGCCTTGTATTCGCCCGGCGTCACCGCGTCGCAGGTCACGAACAGATCGTGCAGCCGACCGGGGCCAGACAGGCCGGCATCATAGGCCGCATCGAGGACGCTGGCGGAAGCTTCCAGGCTGCGCTTGGCACATTCCAGGGTGAGATGCTTCAGGAACTGTTTCGGGCTGATGCCGACCCAGCGGCTGAACAGGCGCTGGAAATGGAACTCGCTGAGGCCGACTTGATCGGCGATCTCCGTCAGCGAGGGCTGATCCTGGAAGTTCGCGTCCACATAGGTCAGCGCCTGCGCGATACGCTGGTAGTCGCGCGCCGTCTCGAAATCATCGTGCTGAATGATGTCCGCTTTCATCGCCTGTCACCCGTAAGCTCTCTACAGGCCTAAGCTAGTGCCGGCGGCTGCGGACCGCCACCCGGTTCTTGCTTTCCGATCAGGCCGTTAAATCAAGCGCGTAGAAGGTCGCGCCGGGAACCGGATTGTCATAGTAAGGCGCTGTTTCGACGAATCCCATGGCGATGTAGAGCCCTTCCGCCGCCGCCATGGTCTCCGCAATCGTATCGAGCCGCAGTGCCGCGTAGCCCGCTTCGCGCGCGAAGGCGACCGTGCGGTCGGCGAGTTGTTTGCCGAGTGCCCTGCCCCGAAAATCTGGGCGGACGTAAAGCCGTTTCATTTCAGCATCCTGCTCGCCGATGGGGCGGACCGCGACGCAGCCCGCCAGGGAACCATCCGCCGCCTCGGCCAGCCAGATGCGTCCCGCTGGCGGCGCGTATTTACCGGGCAGTTCGGCGAGTTCGTCGTCGAACCCTTGAAAACACAGGCTGAAATCGAGCGACTCGGCGTATTCGACGAACAGTGTTCTAACCGCCTGCAGGTCGTGCGGCAGCGCGGCCTCGCGGATATTCAAGGCACCCATCGCTAATGTCCGGCAAGAATCGCGCTGTACATATCCGTGTCGATATTGCCGCCGGACAAGACGACCGCGGCTTTCTTGCCCGCCATACGATCCTTTTCCTGCAGCAAGGCCGCGAGTGGCGCCGCCCCTGCCCCTTCCGCCAGATTATGCGTGTCCGTGTAATAGGCCCGCATCGCATCCTTGATCTCGTCCTCGGACACGGTGACGATGCGGGACGCCCCCTTGTTGATGATGTCGACGGCGCCCGCATCCGGAACGCGGCAGGCGACCCCGTCAGCAAAGGTATTGGCGCTGTTGGTCGGCACCGGCTTGCCGGCCTCGAAGGACAGGGCATAGGCCGGCGCATTCTCCGAAACGACGCCGACGACTTCCGTGCGCAAGCCAAGCGCGTCCCGCGCCGCGATCGTCCCGCAGATGCCGGAACCGAGCCCGATCGGCACATAGATCGCATCGAGATCCTGCACCGCGCCGAACAGCTCCAATGCGTAGCTGGCGACGCCGCGCACGAGACGCGGGTCGAAGGACGGGACGAAGGAGAGCCCCTCCTCTGCCGCCGTCGCATCGGCGAACTCGCGCGCCTCGTCGAAATCCTGGCCGTGCACCAGCAAACGCACGCCGAGCGCCGCCATCGCCGCGTTCTTTTCCGTGCTGTTGCCTTCGGGCACGACGATTGTCGCCGCGACGCCGGCAGAACGCGCGGCGAACCCGATGGACTGACCATGGTTGCCGCGCGTGGCGGTGATGATACCCGGCGCGTCGCCGCCCTTGGCGTAGTCGTTCATGAAAGTGACGCCACCGCGCACCTTGAAGGCGCCGATCGGCGTGTGGTTCTCATGCTTGACCCAAACCTCGCAGCCACAGCGTTCGGCCAGCAGCGGCCAGTTGTACTGCAATGTCGGTGCGATCACGGCATGGACCTGTTCGGCCGCGGCTTCGAGCGCTTCCAAACTGTGTTGCATCGAATGTCTCCCTAACGCGTCAGCTGCTCAAGAAAAGCAAGATAGTGATCTGGTAGTCCAAGCTCTGTAGCGAGTGCATGTAGCGCTTCGGCATAGGCCTTGTTCGCGCCGGAAAGCTGGTCCATCGGCAGGTTGTAGCAAAGTGCCGCAACGGTTTCGCCGTCCTCCTTACGGGCCAGCACGGCTTCCGGACGGTAATCGGCGACCGACGGGGCGCCATACAGTTGAGCGACCTCATCCCCCGGCAGCGCCATCACCACGCCCCATGCGGTTTCGCCGGCCAGCGGGGCCAGTGTCGCTCGGTCGCCGATATGCACACGAAACCCATCGACGGACGCCACACTATCGGGTCCGGGATGGAGGCCCTGTCGGATCAAGGCCTGACGGTCCATGAACAGACCGTAGAAGAAAATATCGATGGCGCGATTCATGGCGGTCCCGTTATGGCAGCGTGATGGTGCCCTGCATGAAGGGCACGGCGGTACCGCCCAACGTTACGCGGTCGCCACGATGCTCGCAGTGCAACACACCGCCCCGCTCCGAGATTTGCCGCGCCAGGAGTTTCGACTGACCCAACCGCTCGCCCCAGTACGGGATGAGGGTGCAATGGGCGGAACCGGTCACCGGATCCTCCGGGATACCCGCTTTCGGCGCGAAAAAGCGCGAAACGAAGTCGCAAGCGTCACCGGGCGCCGTTGCGATGATTCCCATTGGATCGAGTGCGGCGATGCGGGCCATATCCGGCTGCAGCCGGGCAACCGTCGCCTCATCGGGAAACACCGCCATGCCGTCCCGCGCAACCAGATAGGCGTCCGGCTTCGCGCCGAGCGCCTTGGCCACGGGATCTATATCGTCGCTAAGCGTCCCGGGCACAGACGGGAAATCCATCATCAGTTTTTCGCCATCGCGAACCACTGTCAGGACTTCGCCATCCTTGCTGGTAAATCGGACGTCCCGGGCATCCGGATTGATGTCGTTCAGGATGACCCATGCGGCGGCGAGAGTCGGG
>JAPPPC010000432.1 GCA_028817685.1 Rhodospirillaceae bacterium | reverse complement strand
GCATCGCCCAGCCCCGGAACGATATAACCATGATCGTTCAAATGGTCGTCGACGTATCCGACATAGAGGGCGACATCGGGATGGTTTGTTGAAAAGGTTTCGATCCCTTCCGGTGCAGCGAGAATGCAGGCGAGCTTGATCCGGGTCGCGCCGGCCGCCTTCAGCCGCGTGATCGCCGCGCAGGCGGTGTTCGCCGTCGCCAGCATCGGGTCGACGGCGACCGTCAATCGCGTTGAGAGATCATCGGGAACTTTCAGATAGTACTCTTCCGGCTGCAGCGTCTCCGGATCGCGGCGCATGCCGATATGGCCGACCCGCGCCAAAGGGACGATATCCAGGAACCCGTCGAGCAAACCGTTGCCGGCGCGCAGGATCGACACCAGCGCTGGCTTCTTGCCCTCGATCACGGGCGCCTGCATCGCGGTGAGCGGCGTTTCGATGGCTGTGGTCGTCAGCGGTAAATCGCGCAGGACTTCGTACGCCATCAGCTGGCCGATCTCGCGGACCAGTTGCCGAAACAGGTGCGGGGGCGTGTCCGCCGCACGCAGGTGGCTGAGCTTGTGCTGGACCAGCGGATGGTCAATGACGGTGTGAGAGTCGGGCATCGTTATCTTCTTCGCGTTTTTCTGTCGGACAGGTTTACACTATGCCGACCAGGCACAGCAGGCGAGGGCGGCATGAATATGGAAATCGATACCGGCGCGACAACCGGTGAACGTACCGCAGCGGACGCGATCCTGATCCGCCTTCGCGAGGCCGGCGTGCGCTATCTGTTCGCCAATGCGGGGACCGATTTTGCCTCGATCGTCGAGTCGATGGCCAGTGAGGATAGCGGCGCCATGGTCGAGCCGGTGCTGGTGCCGCATGAGTCTGTCGCCGTGGCGATGGCGCATGGCTACACCATGATCACCGGCGAACCGCAGGCCGTGATGGTGCATGTTAGCGTCGGCACGGCGAACGCCTTGTGCGCGGTGATGAACGCCAGCCGCTTGGAAATCCCGATGATCTTCATGGCCGGCCGGACGCCGATTACCGAGGACCGCACGGCGGCGGAGGGCGCGCGTACCGTCTATGTCCATTGGGCGCAGGAGATGTACGACCAGGGCGCCATGGTGCGCGAGATGGTCAAGTGGGACTACGAACTACGCGCGCCGGATGAAGTCGACAAGGTGATCGACCGGGCGCTCAACATGGCGCAGAGCATGCCGAAGGGGCCGGCCTACCTGTCCCTGCCGCGCGAGGTGCTGGCCGCACCTGCACCGGCGCCCGTGAACGCAGGTCTGCGCGCCGCACCGGCGCCCGCGCATCCCGACCCGGCGGCGATCGCCGAGGTGGCGGAGATCCTGTTGGCGGCGAAAAATCCGCTGATCGTCACCGCCGATACCGGGCGGGAACCGGAAGCGATGGAACATTTGGCGGCGCTGACGGCGCGGTTCGCCCTGCCGGTGATCCCGGCCTATCCGCGCTATCTCAATCTGCCGTGCGACCACCCGATGCTGCTCGACTACGCGGTCGGCCCGCATATCGAAGCGGCCGACGCGGTGCTGGTGCTCGACAGCGACGTGCCGTGGATTCCGGCCAAGGACGGCGCGCCGGCGAATGCCAAGGTGATCCATATGGGCACCGATCCGCTTTACAGCGGCTACCCGATGCGCGGCTATCCGTGCGATGTCGCCATCGCGGCCCCGTCTTCGATCTCGCTGCCGGCGTTGTCGGCGGCGATGGAGACGCGTTTCGCGGCGCATGAGGCGGATATCGCCGCGCGGCGCGCCCGTGTCGACGCGGTGCGCGAGACGGTCCGCGCCCGCTGGCGGCAGATGGAAGAGGGCATGGAGACAGCCGCGCCGATCAAGCCCGCCTGGCTGGCGCGCTGCGTCAGTGACCTGATGGACGATGACGCGATCCTGATCAACGAGATGGGCGTCGCCTTGCCGCACGCCTCGCTTGAGACGCCCGGCAGCTTCTTCGCGGCGAGCCCGGTGAGCGGCCTCGGCTGGGGGATGGGGGCGGCGGTCGGCGCGAAGCTTGCCGCACCTGACAAGCTGGTGATCGCGGCGATTGGTGACGGTTCCTACTATTTCGGCAACCCGGCGGCGGCACATTACTGCGCCCGCGCCTGCGACGCGCCGGTGCTCTACATCATCCTCGACAATTCCGCCTGGGGCGCGGTGCGCCGCGCCGTCCGAGACATGTATCCGGACGGCCGCGCGGTGCGCTCAAACGACATGCCGCTGACCAGCCTGGAACCCATGGTCGCCTTCGACAAGGCCTGCGAGGCCGCCGGCGGTTTTGGCGAGCGGGTCGAGGATCCGGCCGAACTGCCGAAGGCGCTGGAACGCGCGAAGCACGCCGTCACGGTGGAGAAGCGCCAGGCGCTGCTGCACGTGGTACTGGCGGGGGCTTAAGAGTAGAGCGCCCTTTCCGGGATAACGGAGACGGTTTCAGAGACTCCTAGTCGGACGCTTCCTTCTGCGCGGCATCCTTCGCCGCCATCCGGGCCTTCAGCTGCTCCGGCGTGAGCCGCACGATATCGGCGTTCTGGTGGCTGAAGATGTCGTAGGCCTGGGTTTCCAGATCCTCGAGCACCCGCCGGCCGCTCAATACGTCGTCCTTCCATTGCGCGTGGTCGGCTTCCAGCGCGTGGAATTCCGGCATGACCTCTTCGGCGAACATCTTCAGGCTGCCGCAGATATCCTCGTGGCTCGTCTTGCCCGCCTGGTTTAAGAGGATGACCTGGTCGACATGGGCCTCCTGGAACTGGTGCAGCTTCTCGCGGATCGTCGCGGGTGAACCGATCAGGGCGCCCTTGAACGCGTCCTGCGCCTTTTCGCTGTGCCGCCAGTCCTGGAACTCCTCCCAAAGATTGCCTTCGCCGGGCGCGTCGACACCCTTCCGCCCGTAATAGGACAGGGCGAAGATGAAGAAGGTCCAGCCGGACGCCTTTTCGTAGGCTTCCTCGTCCGTCTCGGCGCACATGAAACCTGACACCATGGCGATGTTCGGATTGGCCGGATACTCGGTCAGCCGGTTCGGACGGTGCAGCAGATTGTTGTAGTACTTGTTGACCCAGGCCGTGGCGGCTTCCGGCGAGACGAAAGTGAAGCCCAACGCGCCCATGCCCCATTCGCCGGCCTGCCCGATGGTGTTGATATTCGAGCACGCGACCCAGAGCGGCGGGTGCGGTTTCTGGTAAGGCTTTGGGATGACGTTGCGCGCCGGGAAGTCGTGATACTCCCCGTGGAACTCCCAACTCTCCTTGGTGAACATCGGGATGATCGCCTTGACGGCTTCCTCCCAGCGGTCGCGCTTGCTGCGCACCTGGGTGCCGAAGGGGTGCAATTCCGCCGGGCCCGCCCCTTCGCCCATACCGAGCTCCACCCGGCCCTTGGACAGCAGATCGAGGGTCGCGACCCGTTCGGCGACGCGGTGCGGCTGGTTGGTCGGCAGCTGGATCACACCATGGCCGAGCCGGATGTTCGTCGTCCGCTGGCTGGCCGCGCCGAGAAATACCTCCGGCGCGGAGGAATGGCTGTATTCCTCCAGGAAGTGATGCTCCACTTCCCAGGCGTAGTCGTAGCCAAGCTTATCCGCCAGTTCGATCTGCGTCAGCGAGTCCTGCAGTAGCTGGTACTCGGAGTTCTCGGTCCAGGGGCGGGGAAGCTGATGTTCGTAGAAGATGCCGAATTTCATTCTGCAGAATTCCTCGGAGTCCAAATTTGATGCCGTGCGTCGCGCAAGCCATGCGGCAGGACCGGTTGCTGGTCCGCAGCGCCTATTCGGAGTGTAAAGCTATCGTTTTGTGATGATAATCGCTAATTTTGTGTAGTAGCTTTACGTTTTTTGAAAAGATAAAATGGACAATGTCAAAGCGATCCGCCTGTTTCTGCAGGCGGCCCAGAGCGGCAGCCTGTCCGGGGCCGGCCGAGAGTTCGGCTTGTCTCCGGCCAGCGTGTCGCGGCAGATTTCCGCGCTGGAGGATGATTTGGGGGTGCGGCTGCTCAACCGGACGAGCCGGCGGTTGTCGCTGACGGAGGCTGGTCAGCTTTACCTGCAGCGGGCCGAGCGGTGGCTGCAAGATCTGGACGAGATGCGGGAAGAGGTCGGTCAGCTGGCGGTTCGGCCGCGGGGCCGGTTGCGCGTTCAGGCACGCATTTCGCTGGGTACTCAGTACATCGCCCCACTGATTCCAGGTTTGCTGGCGAAATTTCCGGAGCTCGATATCGATCTTTGGCTGACCGACTCGGCGCTCGACTTGACGGAACATGGCATCGATGTGGCGGTCCGGACGGGCTATCAGTCTGATTCGTCGCTGATCGCGCGCCGTATCGCGACGAGCCCACGCCTGGTCTGTGCCAGCCCGAACTACTGGGCGGCCCATTCGGTGCCACGCGCGCCGAAGGACCTGGCCGCGCATAATTGCCTTATCTATCGGTTTGGGGAGGCACCGGCGCTGTGGACGTTTCGCGGCCCAGACGATGCCGCGACGGAACTGCGGGTCGATGGCAATTTCCAGTCGAACAATGCCGAAGCTCTTCGTATCGCGACGCTTTCCGGCCTCGGTGTCGCCCTGTTGCCGGCCTGGTCGATCCTGGACTATCTAATGGCTTGCAAGCTCGAACGCGCGTTGGCCGATCATGTTGCTACGGCGACCGATCTCGATTTCGGCATATATGCCGTTTATCAGAGCAGACGCCATCTGTCCGCGAAGACGCGCTTATTCATTGATCATCTGGTCGCGGAGTTCGGCCGCCGAGACTGGCTGTCGTTCGATCCAGAGCTTCGCAGCGGCTAGGTCAGGTCAGGCCGTCGATCAGAACGGCGCGTCGCCCTTCACCATGATCTTGTGCATGCGGCGCTGATAGCCGTCGTAATCGTTGATCGCGAAATGCTGGCAGCAGCGATTGTCCCACATGGTGAGCGTGTTTTCGGCCCAGTGCAGCCGGCAGGTGAATTCCGGCCGTGTGGCGTGCGCCTTCAGATAGTCGAGCAGCGGTTTGCTCTCCGCCTCGGTCCAGCCGTCGAACCGTTCGGTGTGGCCGCCGATATACAGCAGTTTGCGGCCGGTTCCCGGATGCGTCCGAATGACCGGATGGGACGAGATCGTCTGCTGTTTGCCCGGATCGATCTGCGGTAGGTGGATCGTGCCGTCCTGAACGCGCTCGGCGCGGGTCTTGCCGGTCGGGTGATTCTTGCTGTCGCCGTTATGGACCGCGCGCAGCCCCTGCAGCGATGCCTTCATCCCGTCCGACAGGGTCTCGTAACCGAGATACATGTTGGAGAACATGGTGTCGCCGCGGCCCTCCGGAATTTCGCGCGCATAAAGCATCGTCATCTTGGCCGGTTTCGGCGTGTACATCTGGTCGGAGTGCCAGCGCCCGCCGGCGTTGTAGCGCATCTCCGGCGTCTTCAGCAGTTCCGTGATCTCCGGATGGTCGTCCATCGCCGTGGTGAAGAGGTGGAGATGAATTTAGCCGAAGCGCTTGGCGAAGGCGAGCTGATCGTCCGGCGTCATGCGCTGGTCGCGCTAATAGATGACCAGATGCTCGAGCCATGCG
>JAPPPC010000060.1 GCA_028817685.1 Rhodospirillaceae bacterium | reverse complement strand
GGCTGTGGAAGGCGGCAACGAGCTGCGGCAGCGCCGTCATCTCGATCTTTAGCGCGATAACGGTGCCGATGGCGCCGCCAATCAGCATGCCGAGCAGGATCATCGAGAAGCTGAGTACATTCGGCGCCGCCAGCGTGGTGACGACCGCCACGATCATGCCGACGATACCGTAGATATTGCCCATGCGCGCCGTCAGCGGCGAGGACAGACCGCGCAGCGCCATGATGAAACAGACGCTGGCGAAGAGATACGCGAAGGCGGACAGATTCTCGCTCATGATACGCCGCTATTTCTTCTTCTTGAACATCGACAGCATGCGCTGCGAAACGATGAAGCCGCCGAAGATGTTCACCGAGGCCAGAACCACGGCGATGAACCCGAACACCTTGGAGTAGCTCATATCCACGGGGCCCGCTGCGATCAGCGCCCCGACGATAATTACCGACGAGATCGCGTTGGTGACGCTCATCAGCGGGGAATGCAGCGCCGGGGTGACGCTCCAAACGACGTAGTAACCCACGAAGCAAGCAAGAACGAAAATCGTAAAATAGAAGACGAAAACGTCTGTACCGCCGCTGGCTTGCACGCTCAACTGACTGACTTGCGCCGCAAGCGCTTCGGCATTCTCGGCAAGAGACTTCGCCCCCTCGGCCAGTCCCGTCGCCTGTTCGACGATCTTATCGGTTGCCATGGCTAGGCTTCCCCTTCCAACACCGGTTCGGGTTCCGACGCTGACGGCGCCGACGTGGCCGGCACCGCATCATTCACGACCGCCCCGTCACGTGTCACCAGGGTACCGGAAACGATCTCATCCTCTGTATCGATGGTCAGCGACTGGCTGTCTTCATCGACCATGGGCGTCAGGAAATTGTAAATGTTGCGGGCGAACAGCTTGCTGGCGTCATCGGCAAGCCGGCCCGGCACATTGGCGTGGCCAACGATCTTCACGCCGTTTTTGGCGACAACCTTGCCCAATTTCGACAGCGGGCAGTTGCCACCGGCCTCGACGGCCAAGTCGACGATGACGGATCCCGGCTTCATCGTCTTCACCATCTCTTCCGAAACCAGAACCGGCGCCGGCCGGCCGGGAATGAGAGCGGTACAGATCACGATATCCTGTTTGGGGATGGTCTCAGCGATCAGGGCCGCCTGCTTCTCTTTGTACGCATCGCTCATTTCCTTGGCGTAGCCGCCGTCGGTTTGAGCCTGCGCGAACTCTTCGTCTTCAACAGCAACAAAAGTGCCGCCTAGCGATTCCACCTGCTCTTTGGTTGCCGGGCGCACATCGGTCGCGGAAACCACGGCGCCCAACCGTTTTGCCGTGGCGATCGCCTGCAATCCGGCAACACCGACGCCCATAACGATCCCCCGGGCCGGCGGCACCGTTCCCGCCGCCGTCATCATCATCGGAAAGGCACGCCCGAATTCCGCCGCTGCGTCGAGGACAGCCTTGTAGCCGGCCAAATTCGACTGTGACGACAAAATATCCATCGATTGCGCCCGTGTGATGCGCGGCATCAGTTCCAGCGCGAAGCCCGTAACTCCCGACGCCGCCAGCGCACTGACGAATTCCGGCTCGCTCAGCGCGGACATTTGGCAAACAAGCGTTTGCCCCGGCTGAAAGTCCGCCAATTCGTTCGATTTTTCACCCTCGATCATCGGGCGCTGAACCTTGAGAATCAGGTCCGCACCCGCGAGAGCCTCCTTCGCGTCTGCGCCGATGGTCGCACCGGCTTCGCGAAACGCAGAGTCGGACATCGACGCGGCAGTCCCGGCCCCCTTCTCGACGCAAACGTCGATACCAAGGGACACGAACTTCTTAACGGTTTCCGGCGACCCCGCTACCCG
The DNA here is from genome assembly GCA_028817685.1 of Rhodospirillaceae bacterium. Lineage (GTDB taxonomy): Bacteria > Pseudomonadota > Alphaproteobacteria > UBA8366. The sequence continues at coordinate 3,711 of JAPPPC010000060.1, read as the reverse complement.
CGTTTCGTTCGGCCGCCGTTCCCTAAGGATAGCGATTTTCATCTATGGCAATCCCACCTTGGCCCCCTCCAAGGGCTGCCAAAATACAGAATGCACCGCCAAAGCCAAGAGGGTGCGGCACGAAAACACGGCTTTGTGTCTATTGGTTACGGTAAATCGCCCTTATTCCGCCGCGATCGGCGCCGGACGACGCCCGACAAGGACCTCATTGCCGGGTGCGGGCCGTCCCGGCACGTTGCAGGCCATCAGTAAAGACAGGCCGGCCATCACGGCCCCGGACAGGAATACCGCCGCTGGTGAAATCAGCCACAGCGCGCCGAATGCCGCGGGTATCACGATGGCGGCGATATGGCTAATCGTGAAGCTGACACCGGCTGTCGAGGCGATATCGGCGGGGTCGGCGATTTTTTGAAAATAGGTCTTTATGGCGATCGCGAGCGCAAAGAAGACGTGATCGAAGATGTAGAGCGCTGCAGCAAGCGTTGCGTCGTCCACGAAAGCGTATGCGGAAAAGATGCCAATCAGGCCGATATACTCGAAGATCAACGCTTTCCGCTCGCCCCACCGCCCGATCAATCGCCCAATTCGCGGGGCGAGCCAGACGCTGATCGCCGCATTTATCAGAAACAGCAGCGCGATATCTTCGACGTCGTAACCGAACTTCTCGACCATGAGAAACCCGGCAAAGACGACGAATATCTGCCGCCGCGCACCGGACATGAACGTCAGCGCGTAATACAGCCAATAACGCGTGCGCAAAACCATGTGCTTGTGCTGCGTTACTTTCTGCGGGAAGCGCGGGAAAAGCAGCCACGCGGCCACGGCGATCCCCGCCGCAATCCCGCCGCCGATCAGATAGACCCAAGGATAATCCAGAAACGGACCGTCACCGGCCGTGCTCAGCCATTCAAACAGAATCCAAATCGACCCAAAGGTTACAATCGATGTGAAAGAGCGCACCGCAATCAGTCGTCCCAGCGTTTCGGGCGTCCGTTCCTTGTCGATCCATTGCAGCGCCAGGGACGCTTGCACCGTCTCGTAGTAATGGAACCCGATCGACATCAACACGGTCGTGCAGTAGAGGCCGAGCGCGGTCGGGAAAAATCCCGTCAGCGCGGTGCCAATCCCCAGCACCAATAGGGAAATCAAGGCCAGCGGCTGTTCACGGACCAGAAGCAGCAGGAAAACGACTGTGAAGGACAGGAAACCCGGCACTTCGCGCAGGCTCTGCAGAATGCCCATTTCCTGGCCGGTGAAGCTTGACCGTTCAACAGCGAAGTTATTGAGGAGCGCGTGCCACACGGCAAAGCCGAGCGCCGAAGAGACGGCCATCACATAGAGCAGCACCTCCGGCCGGCGCCAACCCTGCCGTTCAGATCCGGTTCGATCGGTCATTGCGGGTTTCTAGTACGGAGGCCCCTTGAGTTCCACCGTGTTCCCGTCCGGATCTTCGACATAGATCGAAGGTCCATCGCCTTCCGCGCCATAGCGCGACTTCGCCTCGTCGGAGGCAATCCCATGTTCGGCCAGAAACGCCCGGATCGCCGCCTCGTCGAAACTTTCAAGGCGAACCGCGAAATGATCCATATTCCGTGCCCCTTCCGGCGGGTTGTCCTTCGCATCGACCAGGTCGATCATGCAGGATCCGGCGCGCAACTGGACAAGCCCGATACGGTCTACCCGTCGTTCCTCGGTACATCCGAGCACTTCGCAATAGAAGGCAAGCGAACGGTCGAGGTCTGACGCGCGGATTACAACGTGATCCAGGTTGCGGATCGCGATGGCACTCATGGCGTGCTCCTTCCAAACAGTGGAACTATCGGGGACAGCCCCCGCTCACCGGGATATGGGGTGTGGCGAACGCAAGGCAACGCTCAGATTGTCGGTCCCTGGTTCGACAATCAGCCCAGCGCCGCCATCACATTGCCAACCAGATCGTTGGCCTTCTTGGCATCCACCCAACGCGCAACCATGACCAGATTGTGCACCGGCTCGATCCAGATGATGTTCTGACCCGCGCCGAGCGCAAAGAAGCTGCTCTCCGGGGCCTGGCTGTAATGCGCGCCGCCCGTATTGAGCCACCACAGATACCCGTAGGTCGGCATGATGTCGCAAGGTGTCTGCAGCGCGTCGATCCAGCTCTCCGGCAGGAGTTGCTGCCCTTCCCAAGCGCCGCGCTGGAGGATCAACTGCCCGACCTTGGCATGGTCGTGGCTGTTGATCCACAAGCCGCCGCCCCAATGGGCGCCGCCGGGGACAGAGGCCATAACGGTCCCATCAATCTCGAAGAAGGAATTTCGGTAGTGCTGCCAGGACCAGCTATCGGACGCCCCGATCGGATCCATGATGCGTTCCTGCAAGACTTCCGGCAGAGGCCGCTGGAACACCTGCATCAGGCAGAGGCTCAACCGGTTTACCCGCACATCGTTGTATTCCCAATAGGTCCCCGGCGTCTGCAGATCGCGCTTGGTACCCTTTTTGCTGTTGTCCGCTTTTACGCCAAGCTGCCGGTTGTGATCGACCACGTCCGGCTTGTCCCAGAGCGAGCCTTCCCATTCGCTCGTCTGCTGTAGCAAATGGCGCCAAGTGATGGTTTCGTTCTGCGGCGTATCAAACGCAGCGTCGAGCGCGTATTCGCGCACCGGATCGTCGACATCGCCGATAAGGCCGTCTGCGATCGCGAGACCCGCCAGGATCGACAGGTAGCTCTTGGTCGCGCTGTAGGTCATATCGACTCTGCTGGTATCGCCCCAGGACGCAACGATGGCCCCATCCTTCAGAATTAAGCCGTTCGGGCCGCCGCGATCCTTGCTCGGTCCCAGCACTTCATTCCAAGGCGGCCTTTCCGTTGTCTTCTCGAGCCGTGCCAGGCCGCCCGTCAAGTTACGTGGCCAACGAGTCTCGGCCGATTCGGCGAACGCGACGGCATTCGCCAGTTTTCTGGGATCTATCCCCAGATCGGCCGGATCAGCCTGTCGCCAACCGGCTGTCTGCACATCATCCATAGCCGCGCTCCTTATCAAATTCGAACGGTTACAGGGCTTCGTCGCCGGTTTCGCCGGTCCGAATTCGCACTGCACTGGACACGTCATAGACGAATATCTTGCCGTCGCCAATCTTGCCGGTTTTGGCGGCCTCCTGAATCACCTCAACCGTCTGGTCGATCAAAGAGTCGGCCACGACAACTTCGATCCTGACTTTCGGCAGGAAATTAACCGTATATTCGGCGCCCCGATAGATTTCAGTGTGCCCTTTCTGACGGCCATAGCCCTTCACTTCTGTCGCCGTCATGCCTTCGACGCCAAGTCCGGTCAGCGCCTCTCGCACTTGATCAAGCTTATGCGGTTTGATCACAGCCATTACCATCTTCATGGCCTTTTCTCCCCTTCATCGATCCAAAATTGTCCCACACCAAGCACGGCTACAGGTCGTAGCCGCGCTCGCCATGTGACGTGATATCGAGGCCCTCGATCTCATCCTCTTCCGGCACCCGCAGCCCGAACAGCCCGCGCGCAATAAGAATGATGACGTAGCTGGCGATCGCCGACCAGACGGCCACGGCCACGATGCCGATCAACTGAACGCCGAGCTGTTTGCCGACAGTCATTCCTTCCGCAAGGCCAAGCCCTTGGAATGTGGACAACGCCAAGAAAGAGACCAGCACGGTACCCAACGCGCCGCCGACGCCGTGAACAGCGAAAACATCGAGCG
>JAPPPC010000086.1 GCA_028817685.1 Rhodospirillaceae bacterium | reverse complement strand
TATTTCCGGGCGCTCCATCGATTCCGAGGCGTTTATCGAAAAGCTGCGCGCGTTGCTTGCCGACAATGAGAGCGTCAAAGGTTCGATCATGTTCGAGATCACCGAAACCGCACGCATCTCGAATCTCGACCGGGCGAATGCGGCGATCCAGGCCCTGCGGGAAGACGGGTTCCATGTCTGCCTGTATGATTTCGGCGCCGGCGAATCCGCCTTCGAATATCTACGCGAGCTGGAAGTCGACTACGTCAAGATCGACGGGAAATATGTCAAGGACGCGACGAACTCCGAAAAGGACCGGGCCTTCCTGAAGGCCATGTCCGGGCTTTGCAACGATCTCGATATCGCGACGATTGCCGAGTTTATCGAGACCGAGGAGACGGTGCCGCTGCTCAAGGATTGCGGGGTCGCGTATGGTCAGGGGTATCTGTTCCATGAACCCGACGTTGCCGCCGACCCCTCTGGCGACATCAACAAGCCGCAGAATCTAAAGCGCAAGGGCGAAGTCGAAAGCTGGCGCTAATCCCGGGGTCTAGCGGGCGACCCATCCGCCATCGACCGGCAGCGTGTGGCCCGTGATCAGGCTCGCCGCATCGCTGGCCAGAAACAGGATCGCAGCCGCAATTTCGTCCGGTTCGCCCAACCGGCCCATCGGGGTGTTATCCAAGATGTATTGGTGCGTTTTGCCGTCCTCCAGCATCTTCTCGGTCAGGTTGGTCCGCACATAGGTCGGTGCCACCGCATTGACCCGAATGCCGTGCGGCTCCCATTCCACGCCGAGCGAGCGGACCAGATTGACGATGGCGCCTTTCGTGGTGTGGTAGGACGGGTTCGGGTACATGCCGCCGCCGGTCAGCCCCATGATCGAGGACACCATGACGATCGCCCCGCTTCGCGCCGGCAGCATTCGACGGCCAACGGCGCGCGCGCAATAGAAATGGCCATTGAGATTGATGTCCATGACCCGGTGCCAGCTCTCCGTATCCATGTCGACGGTCGGAAGGCGCAGCCCGATACCGGCATTGTTGACCAAAATGTCGATGCGGCCATAGCGGTCGAAGATGTCCTCGACGGTGCTGTCCACCTCGTCGTCCTTGGTGATGTCGAGGATATGGGCGGTCGCGCTGTTGCCGCCGATTTCGTCGGCGACGGTTCCGGTGGCTTCGCCATCGATATCGGTAACGGCGACGATGGCGCCGGCCTGGGCCAGCGCGTGCGCGGTGGCGCGGCCGAGACCGCTCCCGGCACCGGTCACGATCGCCACGCGGTCATCCAGGCGGCATTGGGCCATAAAATCTGTCATGTTTCTTAATCCCCGTCTGAAAATCCGTTACATCGATGGCGGATCGGCTTCGACAGCCTGCTGCGCCAGCGCCGTATCGACACAGGCCTCATAGGACGCGCCGCGGCTCAGAAGTCCGCCGGACAGGCAGGCGGTGCGCAGACGCTCGAATCCTTCGCGTGGCAGCACGGGTGTCTTTCCGTAGGCGCCGAGCGCGAGATAACGCGTGATACATGCGGTCAGCACATCCGGATCCAGCTCCGGAAAGAATTCCGCCACCGTGGCCGCGACGGTCGCCGGCGGATTACCGTGCAGCCATTTCAGCGTGCGGTAGATCGCGCGCGCCATCGCCGACGTAATGTCCGGTTTTTCGCGCAAGGTATCCCATTTGGCGTAAAGCGCCGTGTAGGAGCAGGGACCGCGGTCGGCTGCGGCGTACCAGATATGCCCGATTCCATCGCGGATGAGATGCTCCGCATAAGGCTGGAAGACCTGAATCGCATCAATCGACCCCGCCCGCAGCGCGTCTTCATTTTCCGCCATCGTCCGGTCCGTGATGCGGTTCAGCGCATCCGGGTCCATGCCGGCGCGGCGGATATCATCCTGCAGGCAGAGCCAGGGCGTCGGTACCTCGCTCACCGTGGCAATCTGAACATCGCTGAGATTCTGCATCGTGAAGTCCGGCCGCGGCGTCTTGCCGATCAGGAAGAACGGATCGCGGGTCACAACTTCCGCGAAGGCGACGAGACCGCAATCCGGGTCCTCCTCGTGTGTGTGCAGAACGCGCATGGGGCCGCCCCAGGAAACGTCCGCATCGCCGGTCAGTAGCGCCTGCGCCGTTGTCTCCGGATCGGAGGAGGTTTCGAGCCGCACGTCGATCCCCTCGGCCCCGTAGGCGTCCAAGGCGACCGACGCGTAAAAGGGTGTGTAGAACACCGCCCGAAAATTCTCGAACAGGGTGATCGTCATCGGCGTCTCCCGTGCTTCTGCATTCCCGTTAACGTGCGCTGCCGGAATAGGGCGAGGTGTCGCGTAGATCGAGCACCAAGTGGATCAGGGCCGGCCCTTCATGTGCCATCGCGGATTTCAAAGCACCGGCAAACTCCTCCGTCTTGCGCACCGTATAGCCTTGCATCCCGTAGCCGACCGCCAGCGCGGCGAAGTCCGGGCTTTTCAGGCGCGTCCCAAAATCCCAATCACCGAAACGCTTGTTCTGGGTGACCAGGATCGATCCCCACGCAGAATTGTCGCACACGATGATCTTGATCGGCAGGTTCTCCTGCACCGCTGCAGCGGCTTCCTGGCCGGTCATCAGGAACCCGCCATCGCCGCACCAGGCGAAAACCATCCGGTCCGGATCGGCGACCTGCGCACCGATCGCACCTGGTACCCCGTATCCCATGGCGCCCGAGACCGGGCCGAGATTGCAATAGGGGTGGCGGAAACGATAGTAGCGATGCAGCCAGCGACCAAAGGTGCCGGCGTCGGAGGAATGAATTGCATCCCGTGGTGCCAGTTCCATAAGGGTGGTGATGATTTGGGCCATATCGACATCGCCGGCGATTTCGATCTCGCCGGGCTCCGCATAGGCCATCTCCGCCGCATGCACCTTGTCGCGCCACGCGATACGTTCAGCCGGCGGCTCGATCCCTTCCAGCGCCTCTGCCAGGCTTTCCATCGCCGGGCCGGATTGTGCGCCGATCGCCACATCGACCTGCCAGGCCGCGAATTCGGACGCGTCGGGATAGACCATGATCATCTTTTGGTCGTCACGGAACATCGTGTAATTGGCCGTCGTCGCGCTGTCGAGGCGGCTGCCGATGCTGATGATCAGGTCGCATTCCGCCAGCGCTTCGTTCTGGTAGGGCAGGCGGTTCAAGGTCAGTTGACCGAAATGCGCGGGATGAAGATTGTCGATAACATCCTGCTGACGATAGGCGGTGAGCACACCGGCGCCGGTCGCGTCTGCCAGTTGCTGCAACTCCGCGCCGGCATTTTCCGCCGCGATCAGTTCGCCTGCCAGAATGATCGGATGTTTCGAGGCCTCGATCAGTTTGGCGGCTTCGGCGACGGCGTTGCGGTCGGCGCCGATCCGCACCGGTGCTGCCGGTTTGGGGATGTCGGGCTCGCCCGTATCGCCGTCCAGGATCTGGGTCGATACGACACAAACGACGGGGCCGGGCCGGCCGCTGACGGACAGGTCGATGGCGCGCGCCACCGTGTCCGCGACATCGTCGAAGCTGTCCACATCGAGCACCGCCTTGGCGACGGGTTCGTACATGAGGTGGTAATCGATTTCCTGGAAGGATTCTCGGCCGCGCAGGGGTTTGGGAATGTCGGCGATGAACAGGACGAAGGGACGGGACGCCTGCATCGCGTTGTGCACGCCGATCGCGGCATTGGACGCGCCGGGCGCGCGCGAAACGAACATGCAGGTTGGCTTCCGTTTGATCCCGGCATAGGCATCGCAGGCGAAGCCGGCCGAGGATTCCAGCCGCGTCGGCACCGAGCGAATTTTATTCTGAACCCGGCTCAGGGCTTCGAGCACCGTCGTGTAGGTGCCGCCGGGCACGAAAAAGACCGTGTCGATATCGCGGGAGAGCAGGGTGGCAACGAGGACCTCGCCGCCATTCATCGTTCCGTCAGTCATGGTGTTCCTTGCGTTCGAAGCCCGCGCGGGCAGGGGGCCGCAGCCTATACCATGCACCCGGATCGATGCGAGCCCGGCCGCTGCAATTCCCTTTGACCCCGGCAAAGGGCTCGATCATTCTCGGGCGCCAATCCAACGGGAAAGGAACCGGTGATGAAGGATGGTTTGAAACCGGCGACCCGGGCGGCGCAGGCTCTCGGGCTCGAATGCGACGTGACGGGCGCCGTCGTGCCGCCGATCCATGTCTCGACGACCTTTGCCCGGGACGCCGATTATGAATTGCCGACCGAGCACGGCTACGGCCGCGACCAAAACCCCACCTTCATGCAGCCGGAAGCGTTGATCGCCGATTTGGAAGGTGGCGCCGCCGCGCTGCTGTTCGCGTCGGGCATGGCGGCCTGCACCGCGCCTTTTCAAGTGCTGCGCCAGGGCGATCATGTTGTCGTCCCGGACATCATGTATTACGGCCTGCCGAAATGGCTGCGCGGCTTTGGCGTGGATCGCGGGCTGGACGTCGATTTCGTCCCGACCGCCGACCTGGACGCGTTGGCGGCGGTCGTGCGGCCGGGCGTGACCAAGCTCGTCTGGGTCGAGTCGCCCTGCAATCCGGTGTGGCGGGTGACGGATTTGGCGGCCGCGGCGGAAATCGCGCACGCTGCCGGTGCGCGCTTGGCGGTGGACAGCACGGCGGCGACGCCGGTCCTGACGCGACCATTCGAACATGGGGTCGATCTCGTCATCCATGCGGCGACCAAATATCTGAACGGCCATTCCGACGTGATGGCGGGCGCCGTGGTGACCAGGGAAATGGACGATTTTTGGGAACGCGTTTGCGAGCACCGCGAACTGACCGGTCCCATTCTCGGCTCCTTCGAAGCTTTTCTCCTGACCCGGGGTATGCGGACGCTGTTTTTGCGGGTACCGGCCGCGGCGCGGTCCGCGCTGGCCATCGCCGAGCATTTCGACGGTCACGCGGCGCTCAGCCATGTGCTGTATCCCGGACTGCCGGGCCACCCCGACCATGCGGTCGCGCAGCGTCAGATGGCGAGCGGGTTCGGCGGTATGCTCTCCATCCGGCTGAAGGGCGGGGCGGAGACTGCGCGGCGCGTTGCGGCGGCGTGCGAACTATTCAAACCAGCAACGTCCCTCGGCGGTGTCGAAAGCCTGATCGAACATCGCGGGACCGTCGAGGGGCCGGAGTCGCTGACGCCGAAGGACCTATTGCGGCTTTCCGTCGGGATCGAGGATACCGGAGATCTCATCGCCGACCTCGAGGCTGCTCTGTCTGTCGCTTAGAGCCGTTGACAGGCAATCGCGCCATCGCTAGGAACTAGCGCCCACGGAGAGATGGCAGAGTGGTAATGCAGCGGATTGCTAATCCGTGTACCCGATAGGGTACCGGGGGTTCGAGTCCCCCTCTCTCCGCCACCCATTTCAATGATTTGTGTCGCGGTCTTAACTCTCTTCTTGGGTGCGGTTTGGCACTGGATAAGTAGCGGATAAACAGAGGTCCGTTACAGCAACCTTCGCGATGAAGGATTCCGTTTGGCAATCGTGCATATTGCCAGCACCTTAGCCTTGGAATTTCGCTGGTGAAGGTCTGGGCTGTGCGTGTCTGACATCAGCGCCCCTGGGACACCCTGAGGTGTTTTCATAAGGGAGGATTT
>JAPPPC010000807.1 GCA_028817685.1 Rhodospirillaceae bacterium | reverse complement strand
ATCCAGGAGAAGTGGAAGAGCACCGTCACCCCCTTCATCTTCCCGCCGGATTCGCCGAACCTGCATATGCTGGAAGCGGTCGCAACGCCCGAGCAGAAAGAGAAGTACATGCTGCCCTACGCACAGGGCGAGGCGAAATCCTGTATTGCGATTTCGGAACCCGGGGCAGGCGGCGACCCGGCGCAGATGAAAACGCGCGCGGTACGTGAGGGCGATGAATGGGTCATTAACGGCCGCAAGATCTGGGTTTCCAATGTGCCGAAGGCGGATTTCATCATCCTGATGGCGGCGACCGACCCGGACAAGGGCGCCCGGGGCGGCATCACAGCGTTCATCGTCGAGAAGGGCACAAAAGGTTTTATCATCGAGCGCGAGATCCCGATGATCGGCGGCGCCCGCACCTATGAACTGATCATGGACGATCTGCGCCTCAAGGACAGCCAGGTCCTGGGCGAGGTCGGTGCCGGTTTCGCACCGATGCAGAAACGGCTGACCGTGCGGCGGCTTGAAATGGGGGCGATGTGCGTCGGCATGGCGCAGCGCGCGCTCGATATGATGGTCGAGCACACCCAGCAGCGAGAGACCTTCGGCACCAAGCTGAGCGACCGGCAAGCCATTCAATGGTGGATCGCCGACGGCGCCACCAACATCCACGCCGCGCGCCTGATGGTGATGGATGCCGCACAGAAACAAGACCGCGGCGAAGACGTGCGCACTGTCGCCTCGATGATCAAGGTCTTCGCGACCGAAATGGCGACCGAAATCATCGATCAAGCGATGCAGAGCTTCGGCGCGATGGGCATGGCCCGCGAAATGCCCTTCGCCATCATGGGACAACGGCTGCGTCTGGCGCGGATCTACGAAGGCCCGACCGAAGTGCACCGGATGGTCATCGCAAGGCGCGTACTGAAGGGGCAGGCTTAGGGTCGAGACGCACGATATGGCGCTTGCAATCGAACCGAGACCGCTGCATCCGTCTATCGGTGCCGCCGTCCACGGTGTCGATCTGTCGCAACCGCTCGAAACAGCAACGATTGCGGCGATTGCCGATGCCTGGATGCAACATATCGTTCTGGTCTTTCCTGGCCAGCCGATCAGTGACGACGCGCTGGTCGCGTTCGGCCGACAATTCGGCGAGTTGGAAATCCATCCCTCGCTGGCGCACCGCGCGTCGCGCAACCCCGAAATCTACCGGGTGTCTAACCTGGACGAGAAGGGCGCGTTCATCCCACAGGACGACACGGCCTGGCAATATGTCAGTCAGTCCTGGCGCTGGCACAGTGACAGTTCGTTCCGGGACGTGCCGAGCAACGGCTCCATCCTGCACGGGATCGAGATCACCAACGAAGGCGGCAATACCCGCTTCGCCAATTTGTGCGACGCCTATGACGCGCTGACCGACGGCGAGAAAGCCCGCATCGATCCGCTCTGGGTGGTGCATGATCACGAGAACATTCTTGACCTGGCGCACGGTCGCGATGCCCGACCAAAGGACGGAGCGTATGAAAATCTGCCGCCGGTGCGCCACCCGCTGGTCCGGCGGCACCCGGTGACCGGACGGCGTTGCCTGTTCCTGTCACCGCACACCATGGCGCGCGTCGAAGGGCTTTCCGACGAAGAGGGCCGCGCCCTACTGGACGAACTTATCGCGCACGCAGCAGAGGATCGCTTCGTCTACCGTCATGTCTGGACCAAGGATGACGTGATCATGTGGGACAATCGCTGCACGATGCACGCGGTCGAACCCTTCGACAACCGTACCATCCGCCGCGTGATGCACCGGGTCACATTGGTTGGCGAAGAGAAACCAATCCCGGCGCTATAAGGACCGTAATATGCGTGTGGCATTGCTACCGGATACGATATTTCTGCCGGATCGTGCGCGTCTGGCAATAAATTGCCTCACCGGATGCCTCAATCCGACAAAAGACCAACTGCCCTTCTGTCTGACCGACCTGACCGGCTCACCGCCGCGCATGATGCACACTCAGTTCGATTTTTCCGACCACGCGGCACGCGTCGTCGACGCGTTGTTGCTCGCCCAAGCGCTGTGCGGGAGCGAAGAAGGCGTGGCCCAACTGGACGCGCTCGAACGAATGTTTTTTACCGGTTTTGGCGATGATGGGCTGCACTACACTCCAGATAACCCGTGGAGTTTCCACCACGCCAATATGCACTACCAACGCTCCGTGCTGAACGGCTTGCTGTCGCTGTGCTTGGCGCGCCGCTCAGCCCGCGCAAGAGATCAGCTCGTCTCGCTCACCAAGGCACTGAACGAGATTTCGATCAAGCGGGAAGATTTCGCCTATTTCCCCAGCGTCGAGCGTTTCCCGGACGGTTGGCCGCGCGGCGACTGGGGTATCCTCAGCTTCGGTGTCGATCCGGCGAACACCAATGGGCGGCTGCTCTTCGGGTTGACCCGCGCTTGGGAGCTAACGGGAGAAGATGCCGCCCGGGAAATCGCAGAAGCTTATGCGCGCCACGTCATGCACCATTCCAGCGCCTACGATCCCGACGGCGGATTCGCAACGGGATTGGAGTTCCGTGAGGGGCACTTCCACAGCCGTGCGGTAACGATGCTGGGTGTCATCCGCTACGCTTACGGCACCGGCGATACTGAAGCACTGGCCTGGGGCCAAAAGGTCTTCGACAAAGCCTGCACCTACGGCACGCGCTTCGGATGGTTTCCCGAACGGCTGGTGGAAAGCCGTGCGCATGGCTGCGAGACCTGTGCCATCGTCGATATGATGGAAGCGGCCATCTGGCTTGCAAAGAGTGGTCAGCCGCAATATTGGGGCGTCGCGGAACGGTTTCTACGCAATCATTTACTGGAGTCGCAGCTTACCTCGATCGACGGGCTGGAAGACAGCGCGGGCACCGGTCGCGACGATGAGTGGGAGTCTACGGTGCGGGTAGCACGCAGGTCGATCGGCGGGTTCGCCGGTTGGTCGCAACCGAATGATCTGTTCTCCAAGGTGATGCACGAATGGGACCTCTACACCTGCTGTTCGGCGCAGGGCGTGCGCGGCCTATTTAATGCATGGACCAACGCCGTGGTCGCCACGGACGACGGCATCTCCGTGAACCTGCTAATCAACCATCTATCCAAACACGCCGTAATACGAAGCTGGCTTCCGCAAGAGGGTCGAATAGAAATCGTGCCTACGGTAGCCGGTGATGTGCGAGTCCGAATTCCTGACGGTACCGACACCATGGTGGTAACCGTAGACGGTGCGCCGGTCACGGCGGTGCGCGAGCCGTCGGAATTCCTGTGCGTCGCCGGTGCGCCCGCTGGCGCAACGATCCAATGCCAGTTCGCGGTGCCCGAATGGACCTCAAGGGAAACCATCCTCGACACCGAATACACCGCTGACTGGCGCGGCGACACCGTTATGACGGTTTCACCCGGCGGCACACGATTACCGCTCTATCAGCGCGATGTCAGCCCGGTCGCTATGGTCGAGAAGTCCGCACCGGATATCGGCTTCACTATGTAGGCACACGTTAAACCCCTGGAAGGGCCTCCATCACCGTAGTGCGTTTCAGCAGACGGCGTTCCGCGGCGTCGTACGGACTCCACACTTCCGCCATGAACAAATAGTCGGTCCCGACCGCCTCGCTAACCTGCGCGCACTCAATATGACTTTGCATGTCCAAGAGGTCCGGACTCTGCCGCACCACTTCGGTCGACAACGCATGCATGCTCGACGAGTTCGGGTAGAAGAGACCGATCCGCAAACTCATTGCGTACCGATGGCAGGTTGATATTTCGGGCTCCGAGACATCGGCCTATAGTCTCGCAAAATTTTTGACGGCGGGCCCCATCGCCGGTGCGGATTTGGAGTAATTGATGAACGACTGGGACTACATCATCGTCGGCGCGGGATCGGCCGGCTGCGTACTGGCCAATCGGTTGAGCGAGGATCCCAGCAACAAGGTACTGCTGCTCGAGGCGGGCCCGAAGGATAGCAGCCTGTACATCCGCATCCCAGCCGGCTTCTACAAGCTGCTGACCAGCAAGAAGTACAATTGGGGTTTCGAGACGGAGCCGGAGGAAGGCACCGGCAACAGGCCCATCGCCACGCCGCGCGGCAAAACGCTGGGTGGTTCGTCCTCAATCAACGGGCTTATCTATGTCCGCGGACAACCGCTCGATTACGACACCTGGGCGCAGTTCGGCAATCGCGGCTGGTCCTACGAATCCGTACTGCCGCACTTCAAACGGTCGGAAACTTACGTCAATGGCGGCGACCTGACCCGCGGCACGGATGGGCCGCTTGGCGTCACCGAGACCACCGAGAAGCACGAGCTGCTCGACGCTTTCATCGACTCAGCGGAGGCCTGCGGCTATCCCCGCAACGGCGACTACAACAATGGCGACCAGGAAGGCTTTGGCTACTACCAGCTCACCATGCGCGACGGTAAACGATCGAGCACGGCGCGCACTTTCCTGCATCCCATCGCCCAACGCCCCAACCTGAAGATCGAAACCGAAGCGTTTGCCAGCAGCCTAATTCTGGAAGGCAAGCGTGCGGTCGGCGTCCGCTACACGGTGCGCGGCCAATCGCGCGAGGCACGGGCCGGCGGATCCGTGATCCTGTCGGCCGGCGCCGTGCAGTCGCCGCAGCTGCTGGAACTGTCCGGTATCGGCCAGCCGGAGCTGCTGAAGTCGCATGGCATCGCGGTACAGCACGAGCTGCCCGGCGTCGGTGAAAACTATCGCGACCATTATGGTACGCGCATGCGCTGGCGCCTGAGCAAACCGAATACGTTGAACGAGAAAGCGCGCGGCCTGCCGTTCCTGCGCGAGCTAATGCGCTACGCCTTGTTCGGGCGCGGCATCCTGACCTACGGCGCGGGCTGTGCCTTCGGTTTCGTCAAGACGCGACAAGACATGGAAACGCCGGACATCCAGTTCCATTTGGCGCACGCCTCCTACGCCGACCCAGCGACGCGCGAGCTGGAGCGCGAACCGGGCATGACGCTGGCGGTTTGCCAGATGCGCCCGGAAAGCCAAGGCACGATCCACATCAAATCACCGGATGCAAAAGTTCCCCCCGCGATTCGGTGCAACTTCCTGTCCGACCCGGGCGACGTGCAGTGCCTGGTCGATGGCATGAAGATCGGTCGCCAGGTCGTCGAGGCGACGCCATTCGACCCCTATCGCCGCTTCGAACTGACCCCCGGCGAGGACTGCCGGAGCGATGCCGACTTCGAAGCCTTTGCCCGCGAAACCGGCCAGACCCTCTACCACATCAGCGGCACCGCCAAGATGGGCCCGTTCACCGACCGCATGGCGGTGGTCGACGACCGGCTGCGGGTGCACGGGTTGGAAGGGCTACGCGTGATCGACGCCTCGATCATGCCGACCCTGGTGTCTGGGAACACAAACGCGGCGGTGATCATGATCGCGCAAAAAGGCGCCGACATGATCTTGGAAGATGCGAAAGGATAGCGCCCCATGGCGTCTCAGATTACGGATGACAAACGCGCGATCGAAGCGCGGATCCGGCGGCAGTTCTCGAGCCGGCAATGGGCACCCGATCGCGCCGGCGACTGGGACGGTTTCACTGCCGACTTCCACCCGGAGGCGACACTC
>JAPPPC010000771.1 GCA_028817685.1 Rhodospirillaceae bacterium | reverse complement strand
CCTTTACGCAATTCTTTGAGCAGCATCGCCGTCCACCCCCACCTCGGTCCCCCCCCCTCAAGGGGGAGGAAGATTTCAATTCTGGCGCGCAGGTTATTCCTTCCCCCTCGAGGGGGGAAGGTTAGGATGGGGGTGGGTGACGGTGTCGGCGAATAGGATTCACAAGTTCCAAATTGCACCGCGTTTCCGCCCCCTCACACCCATTCCAAATCCGCCCACAGCCCGGCATGGTCGGACGGCCACAGGGTCGGATCGTCCGCCGCCGGCTGGTCGAAGCACACCGCGCTCTCGACGCAGCGCAACGGGCCGCGCAGCCAGATATAGTCGATGCTGCGGTCCATGCGCGGCCAGTAGTCGTGCGCGATGCCGCCGCTTTCGTTCTCCAGCGGGGTGAAAGCGGTCGGCGCGTTCTGCGTCGCCGTGAATGTCTCCGCCATCAATTTCGCCGCGGGTTTCTCGGGCGCGGCGTTGAAATCGCCGCAGACGATCTGCGCGTCTGCGTCCGTGCGGCTGTCGATCCAGGCCAGCAATTGCTGCACTTGGAAGATGCGCAGGGACTCGTCGCCGCGCGATTTGTAGAGATGCGTCACATAGACATCGACCGGCCGGCCCTCGACCTCTAGCCGTGCGACCAGCGCCACGTAATCCTGCGTGCGGTAGTCCAGATTGCCGGTCTCCAGGACCGGGAACCGGGCGATCACCCCCTCCCCCTCGATCTCCGAGCCCATATTGGTCTTGGTCTGCTGCACCAGCGCGTAGCGGTGCGGCAACCGGTCGTTCGCCTGGCCCTGAACCCAGCGCCCGGTCTGACGCGGCACGCTGATCTCATTCATCGCGAAGACATCCGGCGCCAGCGCGACGAGCTGATCGGCGATCAGATGCCGCCGCGCGTCCCAGCGCCGATGGTCCTGCTCCATATTGAGAAACGCCACGCGGAACATGATGCCCTTCTCCTGATCAAAGCCTTGGTGACAGCCTAGCAGTCCGGCGCGGTTGGCGCGCGCCGGAAAGGATCGCGGAAACATGCTATGACGGCAAGATGGCCCGATCTATCCACCCACAGCGAAACCCATGCCGGTAATCGAAACCGGCATCGGCCGCATCGACACCATCTCCTGGGGCGACGGCGGCGCGGATCTTCTCCTGCTCCTGCACGCGTCGTGCACGGGACCGCGCGCCTATGCCGGATCGGCGGAACGCCTCGCAGCGCCCGACCGGCACATCGTGGCACCGGCCTTCGTCGGATACGGCGCGACGCGGATCGATGCGGACGCCGATCGCACCGCTCAAAACTGCCGTCTGGCCCAGGCGCTGCTGGACAATGACCGATCCGCCCGGCGGGTCCTATTCGGTCATTCGATGGGCGGGCTGATCGCGCTCGACGCAGCGTGCGACGCGGCGCAGCGGGACCGCCCGGTCGACGCGCTGATCCTGTACGAGCCGATCCTGCACGGCTTTCTTGACCCGGGCGACCCGGCCGACGCCGACGCGCTGGCCTGGGACCGCGAGATCATCGAGCCCGCAATCGCGGACATCCGCGCGGGCCGGCCGGAAGCCGGTGTGCGCCGGTTCCTGGAAGCCTGGAACGACACCAAATGGGCGGACCTGCCGGACCGCGTACGACAACAGCTCGTGGGGAACGCGGATACCCTCGTGCGTGAATCGGAGTCCCTGCCCGGCCACACGCTCGGCCCGGACGATGTGCGCACGTTCGACACCCCCACCCTCATCCTGTGGGGCGACCGGTCCCCCGCCTTCACCCGACGCGCCGCGGCGAATCTGGCCAGTGCCGTCCCCGAGGCGCGGGCCGTCCCCCTCGACGGGGCCGGTCACATGGCGCCGCTCGACACGCCGGATCGGGTTGCCGACGCCATCGAAGCCTTTCTGGCGTCGCTGGAAACAGCGTGAAGCCGGGGTCCCATGGCACGCATCGGAATCCGCACATGACGATCCCGCCCGTGATCATCGCCGGCGGCGGCATCGGCGGGCTGGCGACAGCCCTGACGCTCCATCAGATCGGCGTGCCCTTCCGCGTGTTCGAGACGGTGCCCGAACTGCGGCCGCTCGGCGTGGGAATCAATCTGCAGCCGAACGCGGTGCGCGAGCTGTTCGATATGGGTATCGATGCCCCGGCGCTGGACACGGTCGGCGTCCCGGCGCGGGAATGGGCGATGGTAGGGCGCAACGGCCACGACATCTATGCGGAACCGCGCGGCGAAAGCGCCGGCTACCGCTGGCCGCAAATCGCCGCCCACCGGGGCCGCTTCCACATGCTGCTGGCGAAGACGCTCCAGGCGCGGGCCGGCACGGACGCGATACGCCTCGGCCACCGGGTCACCGGATACGAGAACAATCCCGGCGGCACGGTGACGGTCCGGATCGACCGCGCCGACGGCACCACGCTGTCGGAAACCGGGTCGCTGCTGATCGCCGCCGACGGCATCCACTCCGCCGTCCGCCAGCAGATGCATCCGGACCAACCGCCAATCCATTGGGGCGGCAAGCTGATGTGGCGCGGCACCACGCAGGCGATGCCGATCCGCACGGGATCGTCCTTCATCGGCCTCGGCACGCACCGGCAGCGCATGGTCGTCTATCCGATCTCCCATCCCGACCCGGCGACCGGCCTCGCGACGATCAACTGGATCGCCGAAGTGACGGTCGACCCGTCGGCGGGCTGGCAGAAGACGGGCTGGTTCGCGCCGGTCGAGATCGACGCGTTCGCGCACCATTTCGCGGACTGGACCTATGACTGGCTCGACGTCCCCGCCCTGCTGCGCGGGTCCGACATCGCCTATGAAAACCCGATGATCGACCGTGACCCGATCCCGACCTGGCGCGACGGCCGGGTGGTGCTGCTGGGCGACGCGGCGCACGCTATGTACCCGACGGGCTCGAACGGCGCCAGCCAGGCGATCGTCGACGCCCGTGTACTGGGCGCGGCCCTATTGGCACACGGCGTAACCGCGGACGCGCTCGCAGCCTACGACGACACGCTGCGCGGCCCGGTCTCCGCAGTGGTGCTGCGCAACCGCGGCGACGGCCCCTTCGGCCTGCTGACCCTGGTCGAGGAACGCTGCGGCGGCCGCTTCGAGAAGATCGACGACGTCATCCCGGCCTTCGAGCGTGCCGCCTACATGGCCGGCTACAAAACCGCCGCCGGCTTCGCCATGGAAACCCTCAACGCGGCGCCACCGACGATCGCCCCGGGCGCGCGGGTGATGTGACGGGGTGGCGGGAGAGCGGTGAACCGAAACCCGGCGCGTTGAGGGCGATTTCGGCCGGTATTCACATACAGATCGTATCAATTAGGCGGATCAGCACCATTAAGCTCAAAACCGAGCCCGCCTATCCCCGAAACAGGCCCGCGCGCACTGCAAATACAGACATGCTTGGCCCCCGCGGCTGAGGGGAATTCTGACCCAAGTCGGACATCTCGGAGGCAATTTGCAAGCCCCAGAACGTGCTTACGTCGCTGGCACAGATCGTGCGCGTAGTCAGCACCTAAATCATTTTAGCGAGGTACTGATGCAAATTAAGACACAATTCATTGCAGTTTCGTTTGCGGTATTGCTGACTGCAACACCGTCTCTTGGCGGCCCCAACAACTACAACCCGAATGCGGGTGGCAATGGCAACGGCAACGGGGCGAGCAACGCGAATTGCAACGCCGCCTTCTTTTCTTCGTGCGATAACCCGCCTATTGAGCCGGTTAGTGCCGCGCCTAGCCCGGAGATTGGATCCGCCTTGTCTCTGATTTTACTTTCCGGCCTCGCTATTGGCTGGGTCAGAAGAAGAAAAATTTGAAATAGGCGAGAACGCGAACAACTCGGGCATCGGCTGCCACATTATTTAACCGCCGCTGCCATATCGCGTTCTGTAACCTTTCCAATTCGGCTAAGGCTACCTGTAATCCGGTTTATCGATGTACAGGTGTGATTGACGCCGTCAGGTAGACCACAGACGGCTGCGCTTTACCCTCAAGGGTGATGCAAACCCTATGTGGCTACCTGTTTCGGCATAGAGCGTCTAGACGGGAAGACCTGACCGCGCGAGACGCTCGCTGTCTCCCGTTGGAGACATCGCTGGACGTAGATCAGCTCTATTCCTGACCAATGTAGGCGATGTCCCGATTTTCCAGCGATTACGACCGGCCTTGTCCCCAAACCGTGAATTTCTGAACTCGGTACTTGGCACGACTGTTGCGAAACATGCAGCGTTTGTACCCGCATTCTGGAGCTTGTCATGCGAACATCGCTTTTAACGAATATTTCATCTGGCCCGCGAAAGCCTCTGTGCAGCCCCAGCCTCAAGCGCGCTGTGTTGTTTCTGATATGTCTCGCGCTGACGGCTGCAGTAGCGCCCGTCCGTGCCGCGGCGACCGAACCTGTCTACACCTTCGGTGTCGCGCCGCAATCCTCTGCCACCCTCCTGGCTGCGAAATGGGTGCCATTCCTGCAGCACCTTTCAAAAACAACTGGTGTGACGTTCAAGTTTCGCACCGCGCCAAGCAATGATGCGTTCGCCCTGCGTCTCGCCAATGGGGAATATGACGTAGCCTACCAAGATCCGTTCGTTTTCAACTCGCTTCCGAAAACCTCATACGTGGCCTTTGCGAAACCCAAACCAAGAGAGCATATCGGTCAAGAAAGCCTTGGGTTCATTCTGGTCCACAAGGAATCCCGCTACAAAAAACTCGAGGATTTACAAAACCTTACGGTCGCGTTTCCAAGCCCTCTTGCGCTGTCGAGCAGCATCATGCCGCAGTTTCACATCAAGGCCATCGGGATCGATATCAGGCCGAAATACGTAAAATCGGATTTGTCGGCGATCTTGAACGTCACGCGCGGTTTGGCGGCGGCTGCCGGGGTCGAAATAGGCGCCTATCTGGCCGTGCCGCAGGAACTCCGCGATCAGTCCCGTGTAATATGGACGACGAAGCCGTCCCACTTGTGCGAGGGCCTCAAGAATTTGCCATTTGTCTTCGCGGCACACAGGTCGGTACCGGTACAGCTGCGGAAGCAGCTGGAATCCGCTCTCACGACAAACAGCGATCCCGCGCTCCTCCATCGGCTTGGATTCGCCGCGATCGAGAATGCCAGCAACGCAGACTGGCAACGGCTTTCACCTCTTTCGCGCAAGCTATTTGGGTCGTACGTCAACAGCGCTCGCGCGATCGACTGAGAGCCCAGCATTATTGCGTTTTACCACTGCAATTTGGTCCACTGTTGCAGTTTGCACCGGACTAGTTCCGCCTAATTGTACCGGGCTGCGCCGGTGACGGTCACCGTGGTTGCGGCAAACCGCGACGATGTCGCTTTGTGGCTAACCCCGGTCGTGCCGCGTAGCGAGCGAGCATGTCCGATGTAACTCGCATATTGAAATAGAGGGACGTGATACTGAATTCGCAGCCAACAAAATCATAACGTACCAATTATTTTTCTGCCGTCCGCCGAATAGCCGGAAACCAGCTGGCGCGGCCTATTCCAGCCGCCACAACGGGCAAGGCGACCCGGCGCTCCCACCCGTCCCGCGCCTCTTCAATCTCCGCTTCCCGTCATGTGCTTATTCGGCGGCTACCTTATCCGCCGTGCGCGCCAAGCCGTCCAGGTA
>JAPPPC010000003.1 GCA_028817685.1 Rhodospirillaceae bacterium | reverse complement strand
CTCGATACCTCCCAGTCGGCAGTCCCTGTGACCGCAAAGACAAAGGACGGAAACCACGCGATCTCGTTGCAGGTCGCTTCGCTTCAGGTGCCCGACCATAAACTTCAGGTTTCCGGGGTCACACTTGGCCTGACGGTGGGAAAGGAACTTCGCGTCACGGTCGACGCGGATACAATCGAACATCGCGGCAAACCCGCTTTCGTCACGCCCTTGCGCTTTACCGGCAGTTTGACTGGCAGCGGCCCCAAAATGACCTTCGACGGCCGGATTTTCGACGCAGCGGAGAGGATATCGATCACGCTCAACGGTCGTCACGACCGGGAGACCAAGCGCGGCGCCCTATCGGTCGATACACAAAAGCTGGTTTTCCTGCCCACCGTCCTGCAACCGGTGCAGCTGTTCCCGATACTGGGCACGACGATGCGCGAAGTAGACGGTGAAGTCGATATGCTCGCGAACTTTGCCTGGGACGACGGCGCGGTCACGTCGGACATGGAACTCCTGGTCGATGCCAAGCTGATCAAAGCCGATGAGTTCTCCTTCGAAAACGCCGCAGCGGTCGTGCGTTTCGACAGCTTGCTCCCGCCGTCGACCCCGCCGAAGCAGGAGGTCAATATCGGCTTGCTGGATGTCGGCGTGCCGATGCTCAACGGCCGGCTGGAATTCCAGCTGAATAAGGATGGCAGCGTGCTTGCGGCGTTGCGCGAACTCGATTTCTTCGGCGGCCGCATCGAAACCGATCAGTTCATCATTCCCGAAAATTATGACGGCTTCACGGTCCCGCTTCAGGTGAACGGCGTCGAATTGGATAATTTGCTCGCCCTGGCCAAATCCGGCGACCTGACGGCGACGGGAACACTGAACGGTTCGATTCCCGTCGCAATCGACAGCGGTGAAGTCGCGATCCGCGACGGTGTTCTGGAGAGTGCCCCCGGCGGCGGTTCCATCCGCTATCGCCCCACGGCGGTCGGACCGTCCTTGTCTAAAGCCAACGAAGGGATGGAACTGTTCTTACAAATCGTCGATGATTTTCAATATGATAAGGTCAAGGTGACCTTGAACGAAGATATCGACAATGAGGTCGAATTTCGCTTTAAGATCGAAGGCCGCAATAAGGAGGTCTATAAGGGCATCCCCGTGGAATTGAACATTGCGATGGATGGACCCCTGCGCAAAATACTGACCCAGGGATTGAAGACCTACCAACTGCCCGAACGTATCCTTACCGGCATGAAGCGGTTCGAGGACAAGCCATGACCGATGCGAAAATCTGGCATTTTTGGCGCGAAATCGTCATATTCACGCCATGAAGCTTTCATTCAATCGATCGGCAGTATGGGGCGCGTGGATCGGCGCTGCAGGTATCCTGATTGCGGGCTGTGCGCCCGAAGTGCAAATACGCGCACCCGAGAAGCCGATCGTGATCAATCTCAACGTCAAGATCGAGCAGGAGATCCGTGTGAAGGTCGAAAAGGAAATCGACGATCTGTTGCTGAAGAACAAGGATTTGTTTTAGCCATGCCCGGCCTGAGACATTGCTTTGCCATTGTTACCGTAGTCGTTGCGATGATTTTCGCGTATGCGCCCCCCGTGATGGCCGACGCGCTGGACGATGCATTGCGCAGCGGCAAGGTTGGCGAAACACAGCGCGGCTATATTGCCGCAGTGAAACGGCCGTCCGGCGCGATCACGCGGTTGATCAACAGCATCAACTCGCGGCGCCGTGCGCAGTACCAATCGATCGCGAAGCGAAACAATCTGTCGCTGCAACAGGTTGAAAGGCTCGTCGGACCGAAGGTTATCAATCGCGCCCCGAAGGGCACCTACTATCAAGACGCCCGTGGAAAGTGGCGACGCAAATAGCCGCGCTTCCCCGACCGCACAAAACGACAGGCGAATCCCAATGGACCTACCTCAGTCCGTCGAAGATACCCATGCGCTACTGGCGCGCGGCAACTATGTCGCAGACCGCAGCCTCGCAACGGCGCTCTATCTCTCTCTCAGCCTGAGGCGGCCCCTATTCCTGGAGGGCGAAGCGGGCGTCGGCAAGACCGAGATCGCCAAGGTGTTGTCCGAGACGCTCGGCCGTAAACTCCTGCGGCTGCAATGCTATGAGGGCCTGGATGCCGCCTCCGCCGTGTATGAGTGGAACTACGCGCTGCAGATGGTGGAAATCCGCATGGCCGAGGCGGTTGGCGATCGGGACCGCACCGCGCTTGAGGGCGATATCTTCTCGAAGCGGTTTTTGATCGAGCGGCCGCTGCTGCAGGCCCTGGAGCCCGCGGCAGGCGGTCCGCCCGTCCTGTTGATCGACGAACTCGACCGCACCGACGAGCCGTTCGAGGCTTATCTGCTGGAACTACTCTCCGATTTTCAGATCACGATCCCGGAGATCGGAACGATTGCGGCGGAAGAGCCGCCGCTGGTCATCATCACCTCAAATCGGACCCGGGAAATCCACGACGCCCTCAAGCGCCGCTGTTTCTACTATTGGGTCGACTATCCGAACGCCGAGCGCGAGCTGGAGATTCTTGCGGTCAAGGCGCCAAATGCGCCCGCCGACCTGTCGCGTCAGATTGTCGGGTTCGTCCAAAAACTGCGCGATATCGATCTGTTCAAACTGCCCGGCGTGGCGGAGACGATCGATTGGGCGGAAGCGCTGACGCAGCTCGACAAGCTGACGCTCGACCCGGACAGCATCAACGACACGCTGGGTACGCTGCTGAAATATCAAGACGACATCGCGAAGATACAGGGCAGCGAGGCAAGCCGTATCCTGAGCGAGGTCAACGCCGAACGGGCCGGAGCCGCCGAGTGACCGCAACTTCCCCGTCCGATGGCGGGTTGATTGCCGCCAACATCATGCATTTCGGACGCGCCCTGCGTGCGGCCGGCCTGCCTGTCGGGCCGGGCCGCGTACTCGATGCCATCCGCGCCGTGCAAACCGCCGGTCTGGAAAGCCGGAACGACTTCTACTGGACCCTGCATGCGGTGTTCGTCAGCCGCCGGGACGAGCGCGAACTGTTCGACCAGGCCTTTCACGTCTTCTGGCGCAACCCGAAAATCCTCGAGCGGATGATGTCGCTGGTCCTGCCCTCCTTCAGCGACGAGGCGGCCGCGCCGCCGGAAGAAACACTGTCGCCGCGCGTTGCCGCCGCCCTGGCCGGCAATGAGGCGGCGCAACAGGACGAAAAAGAAAAGGAAGCTGAAATCACCTTCGATGCGGCGATGAGTTGGAGCCGGACCGAGCTGCTTGGCGAAAAAGACTTCGAAAAGATGACCAATGAAGAGGTCGAGGCCGCCCATCGCGCGATGCGCCACATGCGCTTGCCGATCGAAGACGTCCCCACCCGGCGCTTTCAGCGCGACCCGACCGGTCCCGCCATCGATATGCGGGCGACCATGCGCGCCGCGCTGCGCGACGGGGGCGACACAATACCCCTGCTCCGCCGAGACCGTCGCCGGCGTCGGCCGCCACTGGTCATCTTGTGCGACATTTCCGGGTCAATGGACCGTTATGCCCGCATGCTGATCCACTTTATGCATGCCGTCACCAACGACCGCGACCGGTTGAACACCTTCCTGTTCGGCACCCATCTGACAAATGTGACCCGCTATCTTCGCAACAAGGATATCGATATCGCGCTGGAGCGCGTCGCCGACAGCGTCACCGACTGGTCCGGCGGCACGCGGATCGGGACCTGCCTGCACGACTTCAACAAATACTGGTCGCGGCGTGTGCTGGGCCAGGGCGCGGTCATTCTGTTCATCTCCGATGGGCTCGATCGCGACGCAGGCGATGGCGTTTCAACGGAAATGCGCCGCTTGCAGGGGTCGTGCCGCCGCCTGATCTGGCTCAATCCGCTCTTGCGGTATGATCGCTTCGAACCCAAATCATTGGGGGTCAAGGCGTTATTGCCTTTTGTCGATGACTTTCGTCCGGTCCATAATCTGAATAGTTTGACGGAATTGGCCGACGCGCTGAACCGGACCGGACCACGGGACAGCGCGGAAATGGCCGCATGGCGCGGGAGGGCCGCATGAGCGACGCACAGATGCTTGATCACGACGATATTTTGGAGCGGGCTGCCGCCTGGAAAGAGAGCGGCGACGATGTTGCCCTGGCGACCGTCGTCTCCACCTGGGGTTCCTCGCCCCGGCCGGTCGGCAGCAGACTGGCGATCCGTGGCGACGGGCAGTTTATCGGTTCGGTTTCCGGCGGTTGCATCGAGGGCGCGGTGGTATCAGAGGCGCTCGGCGCCATGGAAGACGGCAAGACCCGGGTCCTGGACTTCGGGGTGACCGACGAGATGGCCTGGGAGGTCGGCCTCGCCTGCGGCGGTGAAATCTCGATCTTCGTCGAGAGGCTCGACTGAACGCCAATACGGGCGGGAACTTACCGATATGAAACTGACCACCATCAAGGCGCTGAACGATGCCCGGAATAACGGCAAGTCGGCGCTTCTTTTCAGCGATCTCGAAAGCGGCGCCGAAACCCTGACCGTTGAAGGCGAAGGCACGGGCGACATCGAGCTGACGCCGGCGATGCGTGAAGCGGCCGAACGCGCCCACAACGAAGATCGCGGGCGTGTGGTCGAAACCGACGGCCGGCGCATCTTCATCCAAGTGTTCAACCCACCGCGGCGGCTGATCATCGTAGGTGCCGTGCATATCTCGCAGCCCCTGGTGCCGATGGCGCGGCTTGCCGGATATGACGTCACCGTCATCGATCCGCGCGGCGCCTGGGCGACACCTGAACGGTTTCCCGATATCGAAATCGACAGCCGATGGCCCGATGACGCGCTTGAGGATTTGAAACCGGATACGCGAACCGCGGTCGTTACGCTGACGCACGATCCCAAGCTCGACGATCCGGCGCTGACCGTCGCGCTGCGGTCGAAGGCCTTCTACATCGGCGCGCTCGGCGGCCGAAAAACCGCCGGCAAACGGCGCGAGCGACTGACCGAAGAAGGATTCGGCCCGGACGATTTCGCGCGTATCCGCGGACCGGTCGGGCTCGATATCGGCGCGGTCTCGCCGGCCGAAATCGCCGTCTCGATCGTCGGTCAAATCACCGAGACCCTGCACCGTCCGGAGCGTGCGGCAGCATGAAGTTTGGCGACACGCCGGTCGACGAAGCGGCGGGCGCCATTCTCGCGCATAGTGTCCGTACCGGCGGCGTTTCCTTCAAGAAGGGCCGCGTCTTGACCGACGCCGATGTCGAGGGCCTTCGCGAAGCCGGAATTTCAACGGTAATCGCGGCCCGGCGGGAAGCGGAAGATGTCGGCGAAGACGCCGCGGCGGCGCGAATTGCTAAAGCGGTAACCGGGGACAATCTCGAGATTTCCGCCGCCTTTACCGGCCGGGTGAATTTGTACGCGGAGACCGCGGGGCTGGTCGACTACGACCCCTTGCAGCTCGATCAGATCAACATGGTCGATGAATCGGCAACCGTCGCGTTGCTGCCCCCGTTTGCGCCGGTCGTACCGCGCCAGATGGTCGGTACCGTAAAGATCATTCCCTTCGCTGCCCCGGAAGCCGTCGTCGCGTCTTGTGAAATGCTGGCAAAGGGCGGTATGGCGCAAGAGGGGTTGGTTCAGGTGGCCCCCTACCG
>JAPPPC010000319.1 GCA_028817685.1 Rhodospirillaceae bacterium | reverse complement strand
CGCGTTGGTTAACAATGCCGGGGTGACCGGCGGTTTCTCGCGTGTGGAGGCAGTCACCGAGGAAACTTTGCGCTATGTCAGCGGCGTGAACTTCATTGGCCCGATGCTGTGTTGCCGCGAAGCAGTGCGGCGCATGTCGATCGCCCATGGTGGCAAAGGCGGTGCGATCGTAAATGTCTCCTCTACGGCGGCGACGCGCGGGTCGGCTGGGGAGTGGGTGCACTACGCGGCGACGAAGGGGGCGATGAATACGATGACGGTCGGTTTGGCCACAGAGGTTGCGGGCGAAGGCATTCGCGTGAACGCCGTGTCGCCAGGACTGACAGCAACGGAGCTGCATGCGGAAGCGGGTGAGCCCGGACGTATCGATCGACTGTCCCAAGTGATCCCGTTGGGGCGCGCCGGGACACCGGCCGAGATGGCGGCGGCGATCCGGTTTCTGCTCTCCGAGGAATCGGCATATACGACCGGTGCGATCTTGCCGGTCGCCGGAGGATTCTAGATGCAGGACGGCCCTCTCTTCGCCTACAGAGAATTGAAACGCAGTGGCGAACTGCAAGCGGACCAGATGCAGGAGCTCGCGGTCGAGAAGTTCCAGAGTCTGCATAATGGCCTCAAGGGTTACGATCCGACTGCCGGCATGACCGGCTGGAAGGCGCGGCTCGGTCTGGCGCGCCGTATCGCCGACCCGCCGATGGGCCTTTACATCTATGGCGGCGTCGGGCGCGGCAAATCGATGCTGATGGATCTGTTCTTCGAAAAATCAACCGTCGAGCATAAGCGGCGCGTCCATTTCCACGAGTTCATGATCGAGGTGCAGGAGAAGCTGCACGCGTGGCGTAAGCAGGAAAAGAATGATCGCGACGATGATCCGATTATCCCCATCGCCGACGACATTGCGAAAGATGCCTGGCTGCTGTGTTTCGACGAATTTCACGTCGTTGACATCGCCGATGCGATGATTCTGGGGCGGTTGTTCGAGGCGCTGTTCTCGCGTGGGGTCGTTGTCGTTGCGACCTCGAATTTCGGACCGGACATGCTCTACAAGGACGGCTTAAACCGGGAACTTTTTCTGCCCTTCATCGACCTGATCAAGGAAAAGCTCGACGTATTGCATCTCGCCTCGCCGACCGATTACCGGCATGAGCGGTTGATGCATATGCAGGTCTATCTGTCGCCGCTGGGTAAGGCCACCACCGAGGCGCTGGAGAAGGATTTCGCCGCACTCACGGAAGGCGCCATCGCCGAACCGGACGAGTTGGAACTGAAAGGCCGGACCATGGATGTATCCCGTGCCGCGCGCGGTGTCGCTTGGTTCAGCTTCGAAGAGCTTTGTGCCGAAGCGCGAGGTGCCGGCGACTACATCGCCGTGGCCGAGCGGTATCATACGATCGTTTTGAATGGCGTACCGAAGATGCCGGAGGCGCGCCGCAACGAAGCGAAACGCTTCATGTTGCTGATCGACGAGCTATATGAACATAAATGCAATCTGGTGATGGGCGCCGAAGTGCCGCCGGCGGAACTCTATACGGAAGGCCGGCACGCATTTGAATTCGAGCGTACGGTCAGCCGGTTGATGGAGATGCAGTCGGAAGAATATCTGGACGCGCCGCATGGCAGCGAATCCGCCGAATGACTGGTGAGCCCACTCAGGTTTTGCGTCCATCGCCGCTGCGTTGCCTCGGCTTGTCTGCTGCCTGCGCGGTCATGGCAGGTATGCTGATTTATCTGTGGATCGAGGGCACCGGTGACGCCTGGATCCCAGCGCTTTTTATGGTCCTCGGCGCTATTTTTTTCGCCTTCCACCTCGTGCCGAACGCCTATGCGCTATGGCCCGACGACCAAGGCTTCAACGTCTCAGAGATGTTTACGGTCAAGCGGTATGAATGGTCCGCGGTCTCGGTCTTCAACGTCCGTCGCGGCATCCTTGGCTACTATGTGGAGTTCTATCACGACATGCCTGGTGAAGAGCGGCCGAAACGGATCGTTTTGAATGAAACCTATGGCTTCAAGCCGGTCGATATGGCGCGGCTGCTGAATAACTGCCGCAACCGCTCGTTAGAAGCGAAACCGGCTGCGAAAAAAACGTGGCCCTCTCAGAATAGTTAGTCCGTTTTCCTTGCTCCCAAACCCGATTCGTCGTACCACAGCGACAGGTCTCAGGTGCGCGGAAATTGGGGATTTCGGGTACGAACTTTGCCTGCGGTCAGCGGGCATTGAGAGAGAGAATTCGATCACGAAAATACCGTTGCAACGGTTCACTTAACGGAGAGTCTCATGGCACGAAATAAGATCGCGCTGATCGGCGCGGGTCAAATTGGGGGTACGCTCGCGCTGCTGGCGGGGTTGAAGGAGCTGGGGGATGTCGTGCTGTTCGACATCGTCAAGGGTGTTCCGCAGGGCAAAGCGCTCGATCTGGAGCAGGCCTCGACGGTGGAAATGTTCGACGCCTCTATCAAAGGTGCCAATAGCTATGCCGCGCTGCGCAATTCCGATGTGGTGATCGTCACCGCCGGTGTTCCGCGCAAGCCGGGCATGAGCCGCGATGATCTGATCGGCATCAACACCAATGTGATGAAGCAGGTCGGCGAGGGCATCAAGAAGTACTGCCCGAAAGCGTTCGTGATCTGCATCACCAATCCGCTCGACGTGATGGTCGGCGTGTTGCGCGATGCCTGCGGGCTGCCGCACAACAAGGTCGTCGGCATGGCGGGTGTGCTGGACAGCGCGCGCTTCCGCCTGTTCTTGGCGCAGGAGTTCAATGTTTCCGTCGAGGATGTGACGGCCTTCGTGCTGGGCGGCCATGGCGACACGATGGTGCCGCTGGTGCGCTATTCGACGGTCGCGGGCATCCCGGTTCCCGATCTGATCAAGATGGGCTGGTCCACTCGGCAGAAGATCAACGAGATCGTCCAACGCACCCGTGACGGCGGCGGCGAAATCGTTGCCTTGCTGGGCAATGGCTCGGCTTTCTACGCGCCGGCGTCCTCGGCGATTGCGATGGCCGAATCCTATCTCCGTGACAAGAAGCGACTCCTGCCCGCCGCTGCCTATCTGCGCGGTGAGTATGGCGTAAAGGGCATGTATGTCGGCGTGCCGGTGATCATCGGTGCAGGCGGAGTCGAGCGGGTTGTCGAGATCTCTTTGAACAAGAGCGAACAGGCGATGTTCAAGAACTCGGTCGATAACGTTCGCACGCTGAGGAAGGTGGTCGCCAAAATGGAGGCGGACGAGAAGAAAAAGGCGCCAGCGAAGAAGAAGGCGCCGGCGAAAAAGAAATAGCCGGCACGCCGTCTGGTCCAACCGTAAGGAGCGAGCGGAACCATGAATATCCATGAGTACCAAGCAAAAAACCTCTTGCGGAATTTCGGCGTCGCCGTACCCCGAGGGCAGGCGGCGCACAGCGTGACCGAGGCGGCGAGTGCCGCTCATGAACTCGGTGGGCCGGTATGGGTCGTTAAAAGTCAGATCCATGCCGGCGGCCGTGGCGCAGGGCGGTTCAAGGACAATCCCGATGGAAAGGGCGGTGTCCGCGTCGTCAGTTCCGTCGAGGAAGTCAAAAACAATGCCAATGAGATGCTGAGCCACGTCCTGGTCACCAAGCAGACCGGACCGGCGGGCAAAACCGTCAACCGCATCTATATCGAAGAAGGCTGCGATATCGATCGCGAGCTGTATCTCAGCATGTTGCTGGACCGCGAGACGAGCCGGATCACGATCATGGCGTCGAGCGAAGGCGGCATGGATATCGAAGAGGTCGCGGAGAAGAATCCGGAGAAGATCATCCGCGTTGCGATCGATCCGGCGACCGGTATTTCAGGTTTCCATGCGCGCAACATCGCTTTCGGGCTTGGCCTGGAAGGCAAGCAGGTCGGCTCCTGCGTAAGGCTGGTCCTCGCGCTCTATAAGGCTTTCACGGAGCTGGATGCCAGCCTGATCGAGATCAACCCGCTGGTCGTCACCGGCGCCGGTGAGGTTATTGCCCTCGACGCGAAGATGAACTTCGACGACAACGCGCTGTTCCGGCACAAGGATGTCGAGGAATTGCGGGACGAGACCGAAGAAGACCCGGCCGAGCTCGAAGCCTCGAAACATGAACTGAACTACATCAAGCTCGATGGCAGCATCGGTTGTATGGTCAACGGGGCGGGCCTGGCCATGGCGACCATGGATATCATCAAGCTTTATGGTGCGGAGCCGGCGAACTTTCTCGATGTCAGCGGTGGCGCGACCAAGGAGCGGGTGACGACGGCGTTCAAGATCATCCTGTCCGATCAGAACGTCGAAGGGATCCTGGTCAATATCTTCGGCGGCATCATGCGCTGCGATGTCATCGCTGAAGGGGTCGTGGCCGCAGCCAAGGAGGTCGAGCTCGCCGTGCCGCTGGTCGTTCGGCTGGAAGGCACGAATGTGGAGCTCGGCAAGGAGATCATCGCCGAGTCCGGTCTCGACATCATCGCAGCCGATGATCTCGGCGATGCGGCGCAGAAAGTGGTCGCCGCGGTTAAGGGAGCGCGTTAGATGGCTGTTCTCGTCGATAAGGATACCAGGGTCCTCTGCCAGGGCTTTACCGGCCAGCAGGGAACCTTCCACTCAGAACAGGCGATTGCCTACGGCACCAACATGATCGGCGGCGTCACGCCGGGCAAGGGTGGTTCCACCCATCTCGATTTGCCGGTATACGACACGGTGGCGGACGCGGCAGCGGCGACGCAGGTCGACGCTTCGGTGATCTATGTACCGCCGCCTTTCGCCGGCGACGCGATCCTTGAGGCGATCGATGCGGAAATTCCGCTGGTGATCTGCATCACCGAGGGCATCCCCGTGCTCGACATGGTCGCAGTGAAACGCAAGCTGAAGGGCTCCGGCTCGCGGCTGATCGGGCCGAACTGTCCCGGCGTCATCACGCCGGAGGAATGCAAAATCGGCATCATGCCAGGCCATATCCACAAGCGCGGCAAAATCGGCATCGTCTCGCGTTCCGGTACCCTGACCTATGAGGCGGTGGCGCAGACCACGGCGGCCAATCTGGGTCAGACGACCTGTATCGGTATCGGCGGCGATCCGGTCAACGGCACCAACTTCGTCGATTGCCTGGAGATGTTCCTGGCCGACCCGGAGACCGAAGGCATTGTCATGATCGGCGAGATCGGCGGTACCGCGGAGGAGCAGGGCGTCGAATTTTACAGTCAATCAAAGGTTAAGAAACCGATGGTAGGTTTCATCGCCGGTGTAGCCGCGCCCCCCGGCAAGCGGATGGGCCATGCGGGTGCGATTATTTCCGGCGGGCAAGGTACGGCGGAATCGAAAATCGAAGCGATGAAGAGCGCCGGCATCAAGGTCGCCGAAAGCCCCGCAGCGATCGGTACGGCGATGCTGGAAGCAATGGGCGGTTAACCGGCCCGGTCGAACGCACAAAAAGGCTCTGGAGGCTGCAATGGCATCATCTATGGAAAACACCTCTTTTCTGTTTGGCGCCAATGAAGCGTATATCGCCGAACTCTACGCACAGTTCTTGAAGGATCCCGGCTCGGTCGATGGCGATTGGGCCGAGTTTTTCAGCGAGCTGGACGACGATTCGCAGGAGTTCCTGAAGGATCGCGACGGTGCCAGCTGGTCGCCGCGCGAGACCTCGGTCGTCGGCGGCGGGA
>JAPPPC010000737.1:4602-5667 GCA_028817685.1 Rhodospirillaceae bacterium | reverse complement strand
CGAGTTGCTTGATTTTGTTATTGGTCGCACTGGCTTCCGCAACTGCGACTTCGGCAATTTTCGACGATTCACCGACATGTTTTCCGACCGTGCCGACGGATGACGAAAGCTGTTCGGTCGCGGACGCAACGGTTTGCATGTTCGTCGATGTTTCGTCAGTCGTGGCCGCGACGGCGGCGGACCGCTGGTTCGTTTGATTGGCGGCGTCCGACATAGACGTTGCGAGGTCATTCAGGTGTCCGGTCGAACCGGTCAAAGACTCTACGACCGTCAGGACATTCTTCTCGAACGAGTCGGCCATCGCGAGGACTTCGCGCTTGCGTTCCGCGGCGGCCGCCTCGTCCTGTTTTTATTCTCTTCGCGGGCTCTCTTCTGCTCCTGACGTAGGTCTTCCGCCTGGCTCAGGCTGTCCTTGAAGAAGATGATCGCCTTGGTCATCGCACCGATCTCGTCCCGCCGGCGGGTCGGTTTGATTTCGACCTCCATATCGCCGTCGGCGAGCGCTGTCATGACCTTACGCATCTTTCCAAGGGGGCGTGCAATCATGAAGCCCAGCGCTATCGCCAGGATGATGCCGACCGCCACCACGGCGCCGGTCGCGATGATGTTGTGCAGAACAGCGGCTTCGACATCGGACATCGCTTTTTGTCGGAAAAGATAGCCGTCTTCCGACGCGTATTCGATCAGAAGGATCAGCTCCTCGCGAATGGCTTCCGCTTCTTCGTTCAATGCCGTTTGAAGTTGTTCGGCATCCTGTGCCGCACCGTCGGCTTCCGCGAGTTTCTCGAAACCGGCTATGGCTTTTTCCTGCCAAGCGGTCGTAAGCGCCATCAGCTTATCGATCAACGCGGTTGATCTCTCGGTCCCCACTCGCTCCTGAGCCACCTCCAGGTCGCCGACGACTTCATCGGTGATGTCGGTAAATTCTTCGATGTCGATGCCACCGAGACCGGAGGCAGAGTCGCCCGACGCCTTGTGGATCATCCCTTCAGCGATCAAGAAATTCGCTTTGGCGGACCGGGCGAAGTTAATCGTCATCAACGATTTATCGTAGGTGTCTGCCAC
>JAPPPC010000737.1:0-4592 GCA_028817685.1 Rhodospirillaceae bacterium | reverse complement strand
CAACTGGCCGAGCCCTTTGGATTCCTTGATCGCCCATCCCCCTTGCAAGGCGGAGAAAGCGATCAGGATCGCAAAGCCGAAAAAAAGTTTTAACCTGACGGACATGCTGGATTACTCGAGTTTTTCGACGTTGTTAGTGCTTGCTGGCGTGCTTCATGCGGCTGTGATCGGCGGGTGCCGCATCGGCTCTTTTTTTCCGAGGTTTATATTTGAACTCGTCCTCTTCGAAATATTCACGCAACCGCTTTGTGTAAGCCTGCATCTCCGTAATTGTCGGGATGTGGTACTCCTCCTCGGCGGAGGGGCGGGCGACTATCACCGTGCCGTGCATCCCCATCGGTAGATGCGAAATGCAGTGATATTCGTAGCTCCCTTTGACCTTGAAGGTATGCGACCATTTTTCACCTTCTTTGGTCATGTAATGGCTGGCGAAAGGTTTCGCGCCCTTGGGAAAGCCGTCTGGATAGACAAGCACGTTGTGCTCTTCCGCGGCGACGTTCACCCAGGTCACCGTATCGCCGGGTTTGATCAGGATGGTTTTCGGCTTGAAGTACATCCGAAGGTTTTCGTAGTCGCTGACGATCTTAACGATATGTTCCTTCGGCTCCCCGGCATGACCCAGGGAATTCAGGCCGAGCAATATCCCGAACCCGACAACTAGTGCACGATACATGTGGTACGCCTTTCCGCGTCGAACGCGTGTGACGGTGAGTTACTTCACCGTCACCTTGAGTTTCATTTTGGGATGGATGGCGCAGCGCACCTTGTACTTACCGGCTTTGGCGAATTTGTAGCTCGACGAGCTGCCGGGTTTCTGAGCGCCCAGGTCGAACTTTGCACCCTTGCTCGTTGAATGCACATTGTGGGCAACCTTGTCGTTGTTCACGAACTTGATGCTGTCACCCGCATTGATCGTCACCTTTTTCTGGTCGAACTTTTTGCCAGCCTGATTGATGACGGTTTCCGCCGCCAGGGCGTGGCCGGCCCACCCGAGGGTGAGCACGGCCAGACCTGTGGCGATTCGGCTTTTAAGAAACATATTCAGCGCTCCTACCTAATCGCTATTGCGTGCAGCTTTGCCAGTGTTGGAAAAAGCCGACACCGCACTGTTGTTGAGTTTGTTCCGCCTGACCTTTACCCGTCGTCGGGCCGGCCGCCGGGCTGACGCCGCTGAAGGCGCTTTCGAGGGACTGGTCGTAGGCGGGGAGGGACGGCAAGGCGATCGGCTTGTCCTTGCTGCTCAGCGTCTTCATGAACTCGACCAACGCCGTTTGCTCTTCGTCGGTCAGGTTCAGCCTACGCATATCCTCTGACGTGCTCGGGCGCTGGACGAATTCGTCGTTGTAGTGCGCGACGACCGAATAGAGGTTCTTAAGCGACCCATCATGCATATAGGGCGCGCGCTCGACCGCGTTGCGGAGCGTCGGCACCTTGAATGCGTGCTGCATGACCTTCACGTTCGGCAAATGCTTGCCGCGTCCGATATCCGAGTCCGGCATGCCGATATCGTGAAAACTGTCATCGGTGAAGTTCCAGCCGGAATGACAGGCGACACAGTTCGCTTTGTTGTTGAACAAGTCGAAGCCATGTTTTGCGGTCTCCGAAATCGCGTTTTCATCGCCGGCGACCCAGCGGTCAAACGGCGCGACGCCGCTGACAACCGTCCGCTCGAAGGTGGCAATCGCTTTGGCGATGTTTTCCACCGTAACCCCTTCGCCCGGGAAGCTGACATTGAACAGCGTGCCGTACTCCGGGATCGACTTCAGTTCGGAGACGATGCTTTCCATGTTCTGGTTCATTTCGACCGGCGCCGACATCGGGCCGAGCGCTTGCTCTTCTAACGTTTCGAACCGGCCGTCCCACATGAGCTGTTCCGACCAGGCCAGATTCAAGATCGTCGGCGTGCGGCGGCCCAAACGCGTCATCGCGTGGCCGATTCCTTTCGGCAAACCGTCACCCCAAGAGAAGCTTGGGTTGTGGCAGGTTGCACAAGAAATGTAGTTGGCGCCGGAAAGGCGGGGGTCAAAGAAGAGCTTCCTGCCTAGTTCCGCTTTCTCTGCGGAATACGGATTCTCTTCGGGGAATGGAATAGCCGTCGGCCGGATATATTCCTTTTTCCATTCTTCTCGTGACTTCGCCTCCGCCAGCGCCGTCGTCGCGGTCGCCAGAATGGAGACTCCGGTAATCGCAACGAAAGCCGTTGCTGCGAATTTTCCGAGCATTGTGTTTCCCTATCAGCCAAAATCACAGCGCGCAGAGAAACAACGCAGACACTTAAGCGACCGTTAAAATCGGCCCCGATTGTTCAAATTTGTACGGACAAAATTACTAATACGAAAGTTTAACCATCCGCGTTCTCATCATAAGGGCCGAATTCCGCGGGATATGGCGGTGCCGAAGCGATTTGGCTCACTCGTAACAATTTGGTGAGCGGCGGGGCCTATATACTGAGGTCTAACAGATTGTAGTCCTTCATACTGGCCTTTGCGGCGCTGTCCCAGGCTGGCCATTTTCCCGATTCCACGAAGGGCTGATAGGGAAAAGGGTCTTCCTCTGGAAAACGCTGGCGCCGTGCGTCGATTGCGTAACCGATAACGCGAGAACGATCGCGAATTCGGGCATCGTCGTAGACACCGGGCGCATTGTGAATGCCACCACCAGAGACGCCGAGCACCGATCTACGGCGATGGCACCCGAAATTAAGAGTCACGCGCCAGTCTGAACTGGTGTTCGCAAAAGACCCATGCAGGCACTGCCGGTTGGTTATCGCGAGGTCACCTGGGCCGCAGATGAAGGGTACGGCGTCCGGTAGCCGTTCGCTGCCCGCTTCCGCGACCTTTTGTTTGATATCGATCTTGCCGAGTTTGTGCGATCCGGGAACGACCCAAAGCCCGTTCGCAGGCGTGCAGCCGTAGAGCTGCGCCATGAAATTGAACCCGTGGCTGCCCTCATCCCAATCCGGGCTGTCCCAATGGGTGACGCCGTCTTGATGCCAGGCCACCGAAGCACCGCGGCCGGGCTCCTTGATGAAAATCGCGTCGGAGAAGGGGGTGAAGTCGGGGCCGTTGACCGCCGCAGCGATCGCCAGCAGATCCGGGTGTCCATAGACGCGCAAGCAGGCTTCGGAGAACTGCAATGCGCCCAAGATCAAATAGACGATGTCCTTCGGTGCATCGGCCGCCGGTGTCGGCTCAATCATCTTTACCGGATGCCGGCCATTTGCGAGATCTGTCCCGCCAAACGGGTCGGCCAACGGCTTCGACCAGAACAGGGTGGGCGCTTCACAGTCCGCGCCTAATGCGGGCCGACCTTTCGTATCGACGAGAGATCCCTTTTCGGCTGGGAGACGGTCGAGAATATCGTGCAGGTCGGTTTCGACGTCGCGCAGCTCGTCAGAGTCAATGACGCCTTCGAATATGTAGAAGCCACACCGCCAATAGGCTTCGAGGATTTCTGGATGAATCTGACCTTCATCGGTGTATCGAACGGGGCCGCGGTTGCCGAGGGCGAAAGCCCGTTCCTCGCCATCCCGCAAATAGGCCTGCATGGCAGCCTCTTCGGTGCCGTAATCCGTTCCCGTCGCAGCAATCGCGCTCATGGGCTGTCTCCTCGTTCACGATGCTAGCGCAGCAGGTTTCGCCTGCCTAGCGCGCACGGCTTTTCGGCCAACATTCACGTAAAGCGGACAGAAACGCCGAGGCCGCGGGGGCGATGGCCCTATCGCGACGTGTGATGATGCCCAGCCGCTGTACGGCACCGGAGGTACGAAGGGGGCGCGTTTCGGTATCGGCAGGGTAGGGGCCGGCAAAGTAGGTTTCCGGAACGATCGCGACCCCTAGCCCTTGTGCGACCAGACGAAACGCCGTTGTGAACTGTCCGACGGTAAAATGCGAGTCGAGGGTGACGCCGGCCGCCGCGCCGGCGGCATCCAATGCCCGGCGGGCAGCAGCCTCCGTCGGCATGGATATCAGGCGTTCGCCCGCCAAGTCGCTCAACGTCAGTGTCCTTTGGGATAGATAGGGGTGGCCAGCCGGCAGAACCACGCGGAATCCGTTTTCGCCAAGCGATTCCGCTTCGAGCGGGCCGCCAATGTCCGTCGTGTCGCCCAGCCCGAAATCTGCGGAGCCGCTGCGCACTTCCTCCAGCACGTTCGTTTGGACGCTCTCGCGCAGGTCGATGGCGATGCTGGGATAACGCTCCGCGAAACGGGCAAGCGCGGTCGGCAGTACACCATGGGCGATGGTCATCAGGCTTGCGATGACAACGCGTCCTCGCTCGACATCTGCCAATTCACGCAGATTACGGAGACCGAGGCCGAGATCGCTCAGCAATCGCTCGGCGAGGGGCATGAATTCGCTTCCCGCCACGGTCAAGGATACCCGCCGCGTGGTCCGATTGAAGATTTCCGTACCAAGAATATCCTCGGCGCGGCGGACAGTCCGGGTCAACGTCGGTTGTGTAACGCCGAGGTCTGCAGCCGCGGCCGCGAAATTGCGATAGCGGGCGACCGCCAACAGGGCGCGCAAGTGTCTTGTGCTCAAATCGACATCGGGACTGACATTTTCCAATGATACCGGATCCATGCTCGGACC
>JAPPPC010000796.1 GCA_028817685.1 Rhodospirillaceae bacterium | reverse complement strand
GCCGAAGATTGGCGAGCACACGCGGGAAATCTTGGCCGAACTCGGCTATGCCGACAGCGCAATCGACCGTATGAACGGCGCCGGCACGATCGTCACGCGCTAGACGGACCGCTGCCATGGACGCGCCCGCCAGCCGCACGGCACCGGACCTGCTCGACGAAATGGCAGCCCGGTATGGCGCACGCGATTTTATTATCGACGGTGAGCGACGCCTCACCTACGCAGCGTTTCAGGCTGTCGTGAGGAAACATGCCAAGGGCCTCCTTGGCATAGGTGTTGCGCGGGGTGACCGGCTCGCGATCCTGATGGAAAACCAGGCCGAATGGGTCATCACTTATTTCGCCGCCATGTCGATCGGCGCCGAAGTCGTCGCGCTGAATTGCTGGTCCAGCGCCCGGGAACTCGCCTATCAGTTCGATCACGCCGGCGTCCGCCACCTGGTGGCCACTTCGGCAGTTCGAGGCCGCCCGCTGCCCGAACTACTCGACGAGGTCGGATCGGCAACACCCGAGCAGATCATCTGCGTCGCCGAAACACCGGTAGCGGATACCATTCCCTTCGACAGTTTGGTGCAGGCCGGCGCTGCGGTTTCCGACGCCACTTACGAAAAGGCCCGCAGCGCGGTGAACGCCGAAGATGTGGCGTGCATCCTCTATACGTCCGGATCAACGGCGACACCCAAGGGTGTCCCCCTGCTGCAACACGGCATGGTCGACAATATGTGGCGCATCGGCGAACGACAGCGACTGTTGCCGGACGACAGGCTGTGGCTGGCCGTATCCCTGTTCTGGTCGTTCGGCTGCGTGAATGCCCTGTTCACCCTGATGACCCATGGCGGCGCGATCGTCCTGCAGCGCAGTTTCGACGCCGGCGAGGCGCTCGCCTTGATCGAGCGGGAACGCTGCACAGTGTTTTACGGAACGCCGAACATGTCGCTCGCCCTTATCGAGCATCCGGACCGGCCAAAACGCGACCTCTCCTCGCTTCGAACCGGCGCTACGATCGGCACCCCCGATCAGGTCCGCCGGATCGTCGAACTGGGGGCGACGGAAATCTGCAATGTCTACGGACTGACCGAAGCCTATGGCAATTCCGCGGTTGGCGACGCGCATGATCCGCTGGAAATCCGGCTGAACAATTGCGGCCGACCGCTCGACGATGTCGAAATCCGGATCGTCGACCCGGAAACCCGTAAGCCCTTGCCAACCGGCGAGACCGGCGAGATCGTCATCCGCGGAGGTCTGACACCGGGCTATCTGGACGACCCGGATCGGACGGCGGAAGGGTTCGACGCGGACGGCTTTCTGTTGACCGGCGATCTCGGCTATCTCGATACGGAGGGCTACCTGATATTCCGCGGCCGCCTGAAAGAGATGGTCAAGACCGGCGGGATCAACGTGGCCCCGGCGGAGGTCGAGGCGGTCCTGGCCAGCCACCCGAATGTCGAAGAAGCCCATGTCACCGGCGTGCCGGACAGCCGACTGGACGAAGCGCTGGCAGCCGTCATCGTCTCTCGTGCCGGCACCCAGCCGCGTGAGTCCGAACTCATCGATCATTGCCGTGCGGAACTGGCAGCCTACAAGGTGCCTCGGCGCTACCGTTTCGTCGACCGCGCAAAACTCCCCCTGACGACAACAGGGAAGCTGCAAAAGAACCGTCTGCCGGAGCTGTTCGAGCCGGCGCCCGGTCAGTCGTAATCGGGCTGCCGTTTCTCCAGAAAGGCGGCCACCCCTTCCTTGAAATGCGGGCTCTCGCGCACCGCGTCACCAAGCGCCTGCTCGACGGTTTCGCGGGAACGCACAAGTTCCGCCTGGGTCTCGCTTAGCTGGTGTTTG
Organism: Rhodospirillaceae bacterium; assembly: GCA_028817685.1. Classification (GTDB taxonomy): domain Bacteria; phylum Pseudomonadota; class Alphaproteobacteria; order UBA8366. The sequence continues at coordinate 3,836 of JAPPPC010000796.1, read as the reverse complement.
ACGGCCTGGACCGCGGACGGGCTGTTGGCAGCAATCAGTTCAGCGAACCGCAGGGTCTCGGACATCAGATCGGCTTGCGGCACCACTCGGTTGACGAGGTCGATCTCGACGGCCTGCTCGGCGGAAATCAATTGCGCCCCCAGCAGCATCTCCGCTGCGTGAACATAACCGATCTGGGCGACAAGTTTGGTCGTCGAGCCGCCGAACGGGTAGATCGACCATTTGACTTCGGGAAGCCCGAAACGGGCGTTGGGGGATGCGAAACGGATATCGCAGGACAGAATCAGCTCCAACCCGCCGGCCACGCAATCGCCGTTGACGGCGGCGAGGATCGGTTTCGGATACCCATCCGTCTTCAGCAGGCCGCGATTGATCTTCGCCGCCAGATCCGCCGACGCGCGGAGATCGCCGCCAAGATCGGCACCGGAGCTGAAGGCCCGGTCGCCGGCACCGGTGACGACGATGCAGCGATGATCGGAGGTCTCCAATTCGTCCCACAGCCGCGCAAGTTCGTAGATCATCTCCCGCGTCATGGCGTTGCGCCGCGGCTGATTGTCGATCGTGATGACGGCGATGTGCCGCCCTTCCTCGGTCAACCGTATTTCCATCGTTACAAACTCCGCCAAAATTCGAGATGTCGATGCGCAGCCTATTCTTCGCCGCTGCGCTTCTCATCACCCAGGAAGTCCTTGACCGAACGCCGGCGATCCGGGCCGAAATATTCGCCATCGCGCACGAACTGTCGCGGCTGCTCGATGATGAAGACGAGGCGGTTGTACAGCGTCGTCACGGAAAACGGCATCGCCATATACTCGGTCACGCCCGAATCGCGCGCCGCAACGACCTCATCCGTGCGCGGCGACGCCGCGATCATCAGGATCGGCACGGTTGGATTCGGGCTGTCCGGGTTGGTGCGAATCATGCGGGTCAGGTCGAGGCCGTCCAGTGGCAGCATGACCTGTTCGGCGATGATGATATCGAAGCTGGCGGCGCGATAGGCGCTGTAGGCCGTCGTCCCCTGATCGACCGCCTCGAACTGTTCCACCCCGATCGCCTTCAGGACATCGCAAATCAGCATGCGCCGGAAGGGACTCGGATCGACCACCAAAATGCGCACATCGCTCAGGTCGTAGGCCATGGCGGCGCACCAGTCAGATCAAAAGGCCCCGGGATATTCGACATTGTCCACGCGTTCCGCATCGAAGTGGCGATAAACATGGGCGGCAACCGCCCTATTATCGGTCGTTACGGTCGCGACGGATAGTCCTTGGTCCCGCAGCCATTCGAGCGAACGGCCGAGCAGCGCGCGACCGAGGCCACGCCCCTGATGATCTGCCGCCACGCAGATACCCGTGATCAGATTCATCTGCGTATCGCTGGCGACGGCGACACCGTTCAGGCCGACGATCTGACCCGAATGTTCAGCCAAAACAAAATGGGCCGTTGGGTCGGCAATCCTGGCCTCGACCCGTTCCATTACATTCGTTTCGATCGAACCGGTCTTGCCACTCCAAACGGGATCCGTTTCATACGCCAACCGCACGATGGTCCGCATCGCGGAGAGATCGGAAGGACCCGCAGCGCGCAAGGTGTAGCCCGACGCCATGGATACCCCGAACTGGCGGCCGGAGAGCGGCCAGTCGAAGCGAACCCATTCGGTAATGGCGTTTTTCATCGCACGCGCCTATTCAGCTAGCAAATCCAGAATACGCTGTAGCTTTTTCGCCACTTGCTGTTTGTACCCGTCGACATCGCGGTCCCGCCAATCGTAGAAGCCCTGCCCGGTTGAAACGCCGAGATTGCCGTCTTTCACCATGTCCTGCAGCAAGGCGACGGGCGTGTTCGTATGATGCATGTCGGGGACGAGATTGCGGTGGGTCGCGGCCGTCACCTGGAGGCCGCTCAGGTCCTTCTGCTCGATCAACCCGGTCAGGCACATGCGCGGGGCGAGCGCGCCCTTCAGACAGGCATCCACATCGGCCGCCGTACAAACCCCGTCCTCGATCATCGCCAGCGCCTCGTGCATCATCGCGTGCTGCAGGCGGTTGAGAAGGAAACCTGGTACCGGCCGATTCAGGACCAACGCCTTCTGGCCGTTCCGCTCGAGTGCCGCCCGCACCGCGCCGAGCACGGCATCCGTTGTCGAGTCGACGCGAATGACCTCCACCAGCGGCAGGGCATCCGCCGGCTGCAGGTAGTGGACGCCGATAAAGCGCTCCGGATATCTGAGCCTCGCCACCATTTCGTCCATCGGAAGGCCCGAGGTGTTCGTCGCCAGGATCGGTTGGCCGCTGTACCGGGTCTCCAGCTGTTCGAACAGGGTGTGTTTGGCATCCATCTCCTCCACGATGGATTCGATGACGAAGTCGGGCGCTTCCTCCGGCAATGTGCCGGTCACGGTAACCGCACCGTCAAAGGGTGGAACCTTGGCAGGATTTCGGCTCATCACCGTCACCGCATGGCCACCGCGCAGGAATGTGTTCGCAATGCCGCGCCCCATGGTTCCCGGTCCCACGACCAGAACGTTGCGTATCGCCTTCTCCATGCCATCCACCTTGCCGTTGCGTCGGCAACCAGTATCATTGGCCCCCACCCGGCGTCGAGAGCGCCCGCGCACCTACAGGACGGAATCATGAAGATCACGGATGTCGAGGCGATTGCGCTCGCCGTGCCGATGGAAAAACAGATCGCCGCGCCGATCAGCATGCCGCGCGCCGACGAAGTCGCCCCTGTTGTCTTCAAGGAATATCGCTCGGTCATTGTCCGCATCCGCGCGGACAACGGTCTCGAGGGTGTCGGCGAATGCATGACGCGCCTGTCCGGGACCGCCTTGCGTGACATCGTGCATTACGTGAAACCGCTCTTGATCGGCAAAGATCCGCGCGATGTGGAATATCTTTGGGACCTGCTGTGGTCGGTGATGATCAATCGCGGCCATCACTCGGGCTTCTATCTGGAGGCTTTAGCCGGCATCGATACGGCGTTGTGGGATATCTGGGGTAAATCCGCGGGTGTGCCGGTTTGGCGGTTGCTCGGCGGCAAGACCAATCCGAAACTTTGGGCCTATGCGTCCTCCTTGCGGTTGCGCGACATCGAGATCCTGCGCGACGAGATCGACAAGCATAAAGCGAACGGCTTCAACGCCATGAAGATCAAGATCGGCAAGGATCCGATGAACTGGCGCGGCGAAATGAAGACCGTCGAGCAGATCAAGGAACATGCTGGTGACGACGTCACCCTGATGGCGGACGTCAATTGCGGTTACGGACATGACCTCAAGACCGCGCTGCAGGTCGGCCAAGCGCTCGAGGCAATGGACCTGTACTGGTACGAAGAACCGCTGGCGCCGGACGATATCGAAGGCTACGCCTATCTCAAGGACAAGCTGGGCATCCGCATCGCGACCGGCGAGGCCGACTTCAATCGGTTCAGCTTCGCCCGCTTCTTCAAGCGCGACGCGATCGACATCGTGCAACATGACGCGGCCCGTGCCGGCGGCATCACCGAGGCGCGCAAGATCGCCGACATGGCGTCCGCCTTCCATGTACAGTACGCGCCGCACACCGGCAGTTCGTCGAATATCATCATGACGGTGTCGCTGCACCTGGCGACCTACGCACCGAACTTCCTGATCTACGAGTACATGCAGAGCGACTGGAACAAAGAGCAACACAACCCGCTGCACTGGGACCTCTGCCAATTGCCGATCAAATCCTTCAAGGACGGCTATCTTGAAATGGAGGACAAGCCGGGCCTCGGCATCGAGCTCAACGAGGAAGTGATCGAGAAATACCGCTTGCAATAGGCGGCAAACGACAAAGACCAAGGAACCATTC
>JAPPPC010000813.1:12724-20232 GCA_028817685.1 Rhodospirillaceae bacterium | reverse complement strand
CTCGGCGTGACAGCCTGCGCCGAATCCGGCCCGACCCCCAGCATGCCGGCCGTCATCAACGCCATCGTTTTTGTGTTGTATGAGATGGGGGGCACCGAGATCGACATGCCCGCGACACCGGAGAAGGTGTGGAAGGCGATGCGGGGAGAGGCGGCCTAAAGCTGCGCGGCGTTGCGCGACCAGACATCGCGAATGAAGACAGTCAGATCGGTCGCCGCGCCGCCCTTGACGAGCGGATACAACAGAGTGCTGACGAAACCGCGGTGATAGGTGGCGTGGTTGGCGAGATGCAGCAGAATATCCTCGCGGGTCATCGCCCCCTTGCCGCCGCCGACGAAGTCGAAGTCAATCGTCTCCGCCAACGCCGCGTCGGTCCAGTCGCGCGCGCAGGCTACGTAGTAATCGTTCATGGCACGAAGCCGTTCGGCGACCTCTGAGAATGCCAATATCTCGCTGCGATACCGCGCGGTATGCGGATGGCGCCGCGCCTGCAGATGCGCCTGGAAGATCTCGGCGACGACCAGTATGTGATCGAAAGTTCCGGCGATGCTGTTGAACAGCGCGTCGCGCGGGGCCAACAACTCGACCGCCGGCAAACGTGCCGCGTTGTTCAGCATCACATCGTCCGCCCACGCGGTGTAACTCATCATGCGGTGAACCGTGGACTGTGCCGGCAATGGAAACCTCCCTGTTCGCAATGATTTGCGATGCGGCCCGCCGCTGGGCAAGCGGTATATTGTCACCCTGACAATGTTTCGGGTTAAGCGCGCCAAATCGCCCCCAAAGAAACGAACGCGCCGGTTCCGATAGATCGGCCGGTCTGGCATGATGTCGCGACGGACCCATCATCGAATGATTTTTTCATGACCAACCTTCGTATCGGCGTCGATTCCGGCGGCACCTTCACCGACGTTTGCCTGCTCGACGAGGCGACCGGCCAGTTTTCCGTCTGGAAACTGTCCAGCACGCCCCACGATCCCTCCGAGGCGATCGCTGAAGGCGCACAGGAGGCTGTGTCCCGGTTCGGTGGCGACGACGCGCAAGTCGTCTTCTTCGGACATGGCACGACGGTGGCGACCAACGCGCTGATCCAGGGCCGGGGAGCGAAGACCGGCCTCATAACCAATGACGGTTTCCGCGACCTGCTCGATCTCGGCCGCCAGACGCGGCCACACCTATACGACCTTCAAACCGACAAACCTACGCCTTTGGTGCCGCGCGACCGGCGGCTCGAGGTCGAGGAACGGCTGCTTTATGACGGCACCGTGGAACACGCGCCCGATGACGACGCGGTGCGTGCGCAGGCGCGCAAACTGCGCGAGATGGGCGTCGAGGCCGCAGCCGTCTGTTTCCTCTACAGCTTCATCGACCCGACGCACGAAGCACGGGTCGCGGCGATCCTGGAGGAGGAGCTGGGCGAGGCCTTCGTTACCGCCTCGCACCGCGTGTGCCCGGAATTCCGCGAATTCGAACGGCTGAGCACGACGGTGGTGAACGCCTTCCTGGGCCCGGTTATGCGGGGGTATCTGGAAAAACTGACTCCGCGGCTCCGCGAGTCCGGCATCGACGCCGCGCCGCACATCACCCAATCGAACGGCGGCACGATCACGTTCGAGACCGCGGCCACGCTGCCGGTCCGCACCGTCCTGTCGGGACCCAGCACAGGCGTTGTCGGTGCGCTGGAAACCGGGCGCATCGTCGGCACCGAGGACATCATCACCTTCGATATGGGCGGCACCTCGACCGACGTGTCGCTGATCCAGGGCGGCCGGCCGGAGACGACGACGGAGGCCATCGTGCACGGCTACCCGCTGAAGGTGCCGATGATCGATATTCACACGGTCGGCGCGGGCGGCGGCTCTATCGCGCATGTCGACAGCGGCGGCTTCCTCAAGGTGGGGCCGCGCAGCGCAGGCGCGGCGCCGGGGCCGATCTGCTACGGGCTGGGCAATGACGAACCGACGGTGACAGACGCCAATGTGGTCATGCAGGTACTCAACCCGACGGCGCTGCTCGGCGGTCGCATGCAGATCGACCGCGACCCGGCATTCCGCGCCATTGAAGCGCTCGGGCAGAAGCTCGGCCTGCCCGCAATGGATACAGCGGCCGGGAGCGTCCGCGTGGTCACGGCCAACATGGCCCGTGCAATCCGCCTGATTTCGATCCAGCGTGGGCACGATCCGCGCGATTACAGCTTGATGCCGTTCGGCGGCGGCGGCCCCGTCCATGCCGGTCGGCTGGCCCGCGAACTCGGCATGAATCGCATCTTGGTACCGCGCAATCCGGGCATCCTCTGCGCGGTGGGCCTCCTGCTGACCGATCTGCGGCACGACCTGTCGGTGACGCGGCGGATGCGGCTTGAGGCCGAGTCGATCGGTGCAATTCGCGGCGTCATGGCCGGCCTGCTCGCCGATGCCGAGGCCTGGTTTGAAGCCGAGCAGGTTGTGCCCGACCGACGGCGCCTGGTCGCCTCCGCGGACATGCGCTACGCCGGCCAGAATTACGAACTCAATGTACCGGTCCCGGATCTGGCGGACGACGCGGCGCTGCTCGACGCGCTGACGCAGAACTTCAACACCGCCTACGATCGGCTGTACGACTACACCGCGGCGGAGGAGGCGATCGAGATCGTCACCTTCCGCATGGAGGCCTACGGCGTGGTCGAGAAGCCGCAATTCACCGCGAATCCCGATAGCGGGACCGACCCGTCGGCTGCCGCGCTCGCGCCGCGCGAGGTCTATATGCCGGAGACGGGCGAGTTCGTCGAAACACCGGTCTTCGACCGCGACCGCCTGCAGACGAGCAACCGCGTCGCCGGCCCGGCGGGGATCGAGCAGATGGACTCGACCACCCTCGTCCTGCCGGGCCAGACGGCGACGGTCGACGCCTACCACAATCTGATCATCGAAGAAGGAGCCGCGTGATGCCGGACACCGCAACAACGGCCGCCATCGATCCGGTCACCGTCGAGGTAATCGGCAACGCCATCGCCTCCATCGCCGACGAGATGGGCGAGACCCTGGTGCGGGCGTCCTATTCCACCAACATCAAGGAACGGCGCGACTGCTCGACTGTAATCTTCGACGCCGCCGGACGGACGCTCTATCAGGCGGAACACATCCCGATCCATCTTGGCTCCCTCATGGGCGTGGTCGAGGCGATCCTGGAGCGCCACGACGTCGCCGACATCGCCGAAGGCGACATGTTCATCGGCAATGACGCCTATACCGGCGGCGGCACCCACCTGCCGGATATCGTGCTGGCGGCGCCGATCTTCTTCGACGGCGAACTGGTCGGCTGGGCGACGAACCTAGCGCACCACGCGGACTTCGTCGATCGCGGCCACGCGCATATCTATCAGGAAGGGCTGCGGATCCCGCCGATCCGCCTGCAGCGCGCCGGCACCGTGCAGGAGGACGTGCTCGACCTGATCCTGCTGAACTGCCAGGTGCCGCACGAGCGCCGGGCCGACCTGCGCGCGCAGATCGCGGCCAACCGGTTCGGCGTGCAGCGCTTCCAGGCGCTGTGCGAGCGCTATGGCGTGCCATTGCTGACCCGCGCCTTCGACGAGCTGCTCGACTACGCCGAACGCCGTATGCGCGCCGGCATCGCCACGATCCCGGACGGGGTCTACCGCTTCGAGGATCAGTTCGAATGCGACGAGTGGGACGAGACCCTGACCTTCAAGGTCGAGATCACGGTGAAAGGCGAGGAGATCCATCTCGATTTCAAGGACAACCCGCCGCAAATCCGCGCCGGACTCAATATGGTCGAGACCGCGACCCTGGCCACCGTCTATTACGCCATCAAATGTGTGACCGACCCGGATGCGCCGCCCAACGCCGGCCTATTCCGCCCGATCACGGTCAGCGCCGAACCGGGCTCGATCCTGAACGCGGTTTCGCCGGCAGCCGTCAACGGCCGCACCAACACTTGCCAGCGGGTGGTCGACGTGGTGCATGGCGCGCTGGCGCAGGCGATCCCGGACCGGCTCATCGGGGCGTGCAACGGCGCGGTCGTCTCCTCGACCTTCACCGGCGTCAACCCGCGCACCGATCGCTTCTACGTCTATCTGGAAACGCTCGGCGGCGGCTTCGGCGCCCGCGCGACCAAGGACGGGCTCGACGGGGTGCAGGTCCACATCACCAACACCAGCAACCTGCCGGTTGAGGGGCTGGAGCCGGAATACCCGCTGCGTGTCGAGCGCTACGAGTTGGTCACCGATTCCGGCGGCTGCGGCACCTGGCGCGGGGGCATGAGTTTTCGCCGCAAGATCCGCGCGCTGCACGACGAGTGCCGTGTGAACTGCCGCGGCACCCGAGCCAAGACCGCGCCCTGGGGCCTGCTCGGCGGACATGACGGGGGCACCTACCGGATCGAACGCGACGACGGGGTCGCCCCGTTCGAGAAGAGCGTCGGCTGGCTCAACACCGGCCAGGCCATCGCCATCGTCACCCCCGGTTCCGGTGGCTACGGCCCGCCTGAAAACCGCGACCCGGAACTGGTCGAACGCGATCTGCGCGAGGAGCGGATTTCACCAGAGGTGGCGCGTGAGGTGTATGGAATGAAAGTCAAAGCCTGACGGGCTGACGATTCGCCTCTCCTGCCGTTCTGCCCTCTCACCACCAAAAGGGATCGGATGAGCCGAAAAGTAGAGCGTGCGCGTCGCTAGAATTCGCGTTCTACTCCCAAGCCCTATGCCCCGGCGCGGGGGGGTCGTTGACGGGGCCGGCGAAGCATTGGGCGATGGCCATCCACTTTTGCGCCGGCTCGCCGACCACCGTGAGGTTCACATCGGCGATGTTGCGGCCTTGCGTGACGACCTGGCAGAACTCCAGCGCCGAACCCTCGACCTTGTTTGCATCGTCTGGCTCTCCCCAATCCCACATCGCGCCCGACGGCGCGGTTAGCTTCACATAGGGCTGCGGCCCCGGCACCTCCTCGCCACGGTTGGCGAACGTCCAGCCATAGGTCTTCACCCCCAGCACCGCGATATTCTTGATCCGGTCGGTGTGGGTGCGCGGACGGCGCAGCAGGTCATAGATGTCCTGGCCATGCGCCCAGGTCTCCATCTGGCGTGCGGTGGCCGCCATGCGAATGCTCATGTCGGGGCCGGCCCATTTGACCCGCCGTTTCGGGTCAGAGTCCGCCATCAGGTCGCACATTTCCTGGAAGTAGGCATACCACTGTTCGCGCAAGGCCAACCCTTCCTTGGCCTCGAAGCCGTGCTCCTCCAATCCGGACGAGCCGTCATTGCGTTCCCGCGCAGCGCGGCGCGAGGTGGCGGCGGCAAGATAAGCGTCGCTGTCCTTCATGGTCAGCACCTTCATCCAGTCGCCCTGGTGCAGATGCTGCATGACCTCGTTCACCGTCCAGGCCTTGAACGGTGTGTTGCGCGACCAATCCTCCGGCGCCAGGGTTTTCAGCATTTCGTTCAGCGCATCCCCTTCTTCACGCAGATCCGCCGCCTGCTGTTCCATACTCATATCCGTTCCCTCCCCTTAAGCCGCCATCGAGGCGCGGATGCGGTCGACCGTCGGCTGCCGCATGCGCTGTTTGGTGGAGGCGAAGGCCTCGCCGTCGAGCGCTAACATGTCGCGCGCCGTCGCCATCGCATTAGCCATCAGCGCGTCCGGCGACACGGCCTTGTCCAGGTACCCGACATCCGCCGCGGCGACCGGGTCGTAAAGCGTCGCGCCCAGAACCGCCGGCGTCACCGCGCGCGGATCGAGCCGGTCATAGGCGAGCTGCAACCCGAATTCCGGCAGGGACAGGCCGATGCCGATCTCATTCAAGCCGATCTTGTAGTCGCCGCGTGCGCCGATGCGCACATCGCCGGTCAATAGCAGCAACGCGCCCGCCGCCACGGAATGACCCGGACAGGCGAATATGATCGGCAGCGGATGCAGATAGCTTTTCAGGAAGCATTCGACACCGGAGGCGCGCATTTCCGCCTGCGCCGCCGCGTCGCCGCCGCGGATGACCTTGAGGTCGAACCCGGCGCACAACACGCCCGGCCGCCCGGTAATGACAACCGCTTCAGCCTCGCTCTCGGCGCGGTCGAGCGCATCGCACAAGGCCGTGGTCATCCCGATGCCGAAGGCGTTCGCCTTGCCGTCATCCATGGTGAGCGTCGCGATGCGGTCCGCCACCTCGTATGTCACAAAGTCGCTCATATCTCTCCTACCAGGTTTCGCCGAAGGGCCGTAGCTCGACATAGAAGCTGCGCGCCGATCGCGGTTGATGGGCCGTGTGATAGATCTCGGAGGCTAGATCGGCCGGCTTGGCGTAATAGTCGTCCGGCTTATCCCCGCGGCGGCGGCGCGCAAACGGCATATCGATCGCCGCGTCGATAACGACATAGGCGACATGCACCCCCTGCGGCCCGAGCTCGCGCGCTAGACACTCCGCCAAGATACGCTGCGACGCCTTGGTCGGCGAAAAGCCGATATAGTTCGGCTTGCCGCGCAGCGCGCCGGTATTGCCAGTGACGACGATGGAGCCGCTGCCGCGCTTCGTCATGCCAGGCCCCAGTTCCTGTGCCGTGACCAGTAGACCGCATGTATTGGCGCGGAAATTCCGCTCCAGATCGGCCGGATCGAGCGTGTCATAGGTCGCGAAGCTGGCGAGCGATGCGTGCGTTATGCACCACCACTTCCGGCCCTGCTGTGTCACGATCTCGCGCAGCGTTGCCCGGTAACCGTCGATGTCCAGCAGGTCCGTCGGATAGGGCGTCGTGTTCGGAATCTCCGACGCCCATGTGTTCAAACGACCGCGATGCCGCGCAATCATGGACACGCGGTAGCCTTCCTCGACGAATTTGCGCACACAGGCCAGCCCGGTGCCGGCACCGACCCCGACGACGAGACAATGGGGCGATGAATCCATCTGTCATTCCTTCATTACTTCTCGTGGCGACAATACAGCAGGCGGCACGGGCGCTGTCGATTCCCTGTATGGCGGTCCGGTGGTTTTATTTGTAACGATGCTTGATTTCGGTACGCCGCGCTGTCTTTCCTTCCCGGGCAACCATGGAGCCACGGCATGTCCTTCGAACTCTGGATCGCCTTCACCCTGGCCAGCGCCGCGCTGCTCGCGGTGCCGGGACCGACCGTGATGCTGGTCGTCAGCTACGCGCTGGGGCATGGGCGGTCGAGCGGCTGGGCCACCGTGCCAGGCGTAACCCTGGGCGACTTCACCGCGATGACGATTTCGCTGCTCGGTGCCGGTGCGGTCATCGCCGCCTCGGCCACTCTGTTCACGATCCTGAAATTGATCGGTGCGGGCTATCTGATTTGGCTCGGCATCCAGCTCTGGCGCGCCAACCCGACACTTGAAGACGCGACCCAATCGAACGGTGCCAGCAACCGACGCATGTTCTGGAACGCTTACATCGTGACGGCACTGAACCCGAAAAGCATCGCTTTCTTCATCGCCTTCGTGCCGCAATTCATCGACCCGGCGGCCCCGGTCTTCGCGCAGTTCGCGATCATGGAAGCGACGTTCTT
>JAPPPC010000813.1:0-12714 GCA_028817685.1 Rhodospirillaceae bacterium | reverse complement strand
TTCTTGGCGCTGGCCGCGGCAAACGTCGCGGTCTGGGCCGTGCTGGCGGGCCAGATGCGCGCCCAGTTCAAGAAACCGTCCGTGCTGCGGCTGGCAAAACGGATCGGCGCGGGATTTTTGATCGCCGCCGGATTGCTCACGGCCGCGATGCGGCGAACAGGTTAGATCACGCCCTCGCCTGACAGCGTCTCCAGGTCCTTTTCACCGAGGCCCAGCAACCCGCCATAAATTTCCGCGTTGTTCGCACCAAGCGCCGGGCCAAGCGTGTCGACGGACCCCGGAGTCCCGGTCAGCCGCGGCACCACGTTCGGCACCGCAATCTCGCCAGCGCGCGGGTCATTGACGCGGACGATGTTGTCGCGCGCGGCATATTGCGGGTCTTCGAATATCTCGTCGATGGCGGCGACGATACCGCAGGACACTTCCGCCTCCGCGCACAGCGCGACGACGTCCTTCTGGGTGTGGCTGCGGGTCCAGGCCTCGACCATGCCGTCGACGCCGGCACGGTCGGCCTCGCGCTGCGGGATGGTGCCGTAGCGACCGTCGCCCGAGACGTCTTCCTGCCCCATCAGCTTGGCCAGCCGGGCGAATATCTTGTCGTTGGTACAGGCGATGGCGACCCAACGGTCGTCACCGGTCGGATAGTGGCTGTGCGGGCACACATTCACGGTCGGCGCGCCCATGCGCTGGCGGATGAAACCGAACTTGTCATAGGCCGGCGCCAGCTCGTCGAGGATGCGGAAGATCGGCTCGTAGAGCCCGACATCGACCTGCTGCCCGACGCCGGTCGCCTCTGCCGAGCGGAGCGCCATGACGACACCGAGCGCGCCGTAAAGGCCTGACATATAGTCCACCAGAGTGGCCGAGCCGGGCGTTGCCGGTGGGCGGTCCGGGTCACCGGCCAAGAAGGAGATGCCGCCGAACGCGTTGCCGATACGGCCGAATCCGGGCTGTGCGCTGTAGGGCCCGGTCTGGCCGTAGCCGCTGACCCGCAGCATGACGAGCTTCGGATTCACCGCGCTGAGCACATCCCAACCGAGGTCCCACTTCTCCAGGGTGCCCGGCCGGAAATTTTCGCACAGCACGTCGGCCTTCGCGACGAGTTGCTTCAGCATCTCCTTGCCCTTCGAGTCCTTGAGATTGAGCGTGATCGATTTCTTGTTGCGCGCCTCGCTGAGCCAGACCAGCGTGTCACCCGCTTCGGTCACGGAGCCCAGGCGCCGGCACGGGTCGCCGACACCCGGCATCTCCACCTTGATCACCTCGGCGCCGAATTCCGCCATGATCGTCGCGCAGTAGGGTGCCGCGATATAGGTCGCGATATCGAGCACGCGGATGCCTTCGAGCGGTTTCATGTCAATCTCCTGGAACTTATCGCCGTTGCAATTCTCCCCTCACTCTGCCCTCTCCCCTAGGGAGAAGGCAGAGTGAGGGGGATGAGCTTTGCAAAGACCGTGACCCCTAAATGTCCAAACCGTAGTCTCGCTTCGCGCCTTCGGCGCTGACATAGCCGTCCTTGACGTCCGCGGCGAGTTGCACCGGATCACGATCTTCCGCCGGACCGAAACCGCCAGACCCCGGCACCTCCAGCAGGATGCGCGAACCGCCCGGCGCGGGGAAACCGCCCTTACTGTTGAGCTCCCGGACGGTGCCGTCGGGCGTCTCGATGGCGATCCGGGCGGTTGCGCCCGCCTTGCCGCCGGCGAGGCCGAAGGGCGCGGATTTGGTGCGCTCCAGACAGATCGAGGCTTGCGCGTCGTTGCCCAGCACGCGCCAGGCACGGCGCGCGCCATTGCCGCCGCGATATTTGCCCGCACCGCCGCTATCTTCCGTGATCTCGTAATACTCGACGCGGACGGGAAAGCTCATTTCCAGCACTTCGATCGGCGTGTTCATGGTGTTGGAGATACCGCTGGCGATGGTGTTGATGCCATCCTTGTTGGGCCTGGCACCGAAGCCGCCCTTGATCGTCTCGTAACTCACATAGCGGTCGCCGTTGCGGTAATCGACCCCACCCAGTGTGAGCACCGCGGAGGTCCCCTGCGAGCAGGCCATCACGCGGTCCGGCATGAAGCCGGCCAGCGCGCCGAACAGCATATCGGCGATACGGTGCGACATTTCGTGGTTGGCGTAGACCACCGGTGCCGGGAACGCCGCATTGACGCAAGAGCCTTCCGGCGCCTCTACCGTGACGGCGCGCCAGCAGCCGGAATTGGGCGGGATCATACTGGTCGGATCAACGATCATCTTGACCGACGTGAAAACACCCGAAGCGGTCACCGACAGCGGCGCATTCATCGGCCCGGCGACTTGAGGATCGGAGCCCGCAAAGTCAACGGAGAGGGTATCGCCTTTTTTCACCGCCTTCATGCGGATCGTGAAGGTCTCGTCGGTGTCCGACCCGGCCTCCAGGATACCGTCGCCGTCGAGAAAGTCCTCGAAGCTCCCTTCGCCGTCCGGCATCTCGCGCAGCAGCGCCCGCATCATGGTCTCGGAATAGTCCATCACCTCGCCCATGATGCGCAGCAGCGCGTCGGTTCCGTATTTCTCGGCCAGTTCCGACAGGCGCTGCGACCCGCGACGATTTGCTGCGACCTGCGCATTCAGGTCACCGCGGCGTTCCTCGGGGGTGCGCACGTTGGAGAAGATGATCGCGTCCACGTCGCGGTTGAGCACGCCCTCGGCGTAGAGCCGCACCGGCGGCAGGCGCAGCCCTTCGCCGAAAATTTCCGTCACCGCGCCGTAGCTGCCCGGCTGGGCGCTGCCCACATCGGGCCAATGAGCGCGGACGCAAGCGAAACCCAGCAAGGTGTCGCCATGGAATGCGGGGGAGATCACATTCACATCCGGTAGGTGCGAGCCGCCGAAATAGGGATCGTTGTGGATGAAAACGTCGCCTGGGCGGAAACTCTCCCACGCCGTGATCACGGCCTTGACCGCATCGGGCATGGAGCCGAGATGGATCGGCAGATCCGGGCCTTGGGCGACCATCTCGCCCTCGCGGTCGAAAATGCCGCAGGAATAGTCGCCCGCAACTTTCAGGATGGGCGAATAGGCGGTCTTTGCCAGCACCACCTTCATCTCTTCCGCCGCCGCGTAGAGGCTGTTCTTCACGACCTCGAAGGTCGCGGGATCTGTTTTCATGCGCGGTGCGGCGGGCATGCCCGTATCATTCGCCATCCTGCGCCTCCATGATGATATGGCCTTTGTCATTCGGTCTCGCCGTCCAGCCGGGCGGCACGACGATGGTGGTGTCGACCGCCTCGATCACCGCCGGTCCGGCAATATTGTCACCCGCGCCGATCCCATCCCGGTTGTAGATCGCACAGTCGGTCCGGCCCGTGCGCTTGAACCAGACCGGCCGGCTGCCCTTGCGCCCGTCGACGGTGCCGCCGCCGCTCTGCCGCAGATCGAGCCCTTCCAGCTTGCCGATCGCGGTCAACCGCAGATTGACCAGTTGGATCGCCTCGTCCGGGTTGGCGTGGCCGTAGGTGAGACGATGCTTGTCGTGGAATTGATTGGCCAAGTCACCCAACGTATCGGGCGTGACAGGGCCAGACTGCGCGGCGACCGTCAGTTCGTAGGCCTGACGCGAATAGCGCAGGTCGGCGCCGCGCTCGAGCGCCCATTGGCTTTCCGGCACTTTCGCGGCCCGCAGCATGTCGCGCGCCGCCGCCTCCATCTCCGCATAGACCGTGCCGACCGTTTCCGGGTCCGCGGCATCGAGCGCCGTGTAGTGCGTTTTCACGTAGTCCCGCTTGAGATCCGTCGCGACCAGCCCCAGGGCCGAGAACCCGCCCGGGATCGGCGGGACGATAACCTCGCGAATACCCAAAACGGTCGCCAGCTCCGCCGCATGCATGGGGCCAGCCCCGCCGAAGGCGACGAGGCTGAAGGCGCGGGCATCGTGACCGCGTTCGACCGAGACGATGCGCAGCGCTTCCGCCATGGCGTTGTTCACCACATCGATGACGCCGGCGGCAGCCGCCTCGACCTCAAGGCCGAGCGGGTCGGCGAGCTTCGCGGCAACCGCCTCTTCCGCGGCACCCGTCCGGATCGAGAGGCGCCCCGCTAGCTTCGCCTGCGGGTCCAGATAGCCGAGCATCAGGTTGCAGTCCGTCACCGTCGGCTCCGTCCCGCCCTTGCCGTAGCAGACGGGACCGGGTTCGGCGCCGGCGCTGCGCGGCCCGACCCGCATGGAGCCGCCGGGATCGACCCAGGCGATACTGCCGCCGCCGGCGCTGACTTCCGCCAGGTCGATGACGGGTACGCGGATCGGATGACCGGTGCCGTGAATCCAGCGATTGACGTTGCCCTCGCCGCCGACCTCATATTCCGAAGTGGTCTCGATCATCCCGTCCTTGATCAGGCTCGCCTTCGCGGTCGTGCCGCCCATGTCGAAGGAAATCAGGTTCGGCTTGTCGAGTTGACGGCCGATCAGGGCGGCGGCGATGACCCCGGCCGCCGGGCCGGATTCGATCGCCATGGCCGGCATCTTGAGGCCTTCCTCGACATCGAAGACGCCGCCGCTCGACCCCATGACATAGAGATCCGGCAGCCCCATGCCCGAGACCGCTTCCTGCAAACGGCGCAGATAGGATTCCAGGATCGGACCGACATAGCCGCAGACCGCCGTGGTGCTGGTGCGCTCGAACTCGCGGATTTCCGGCAGCACCTCGCTCGACAGAAAGATCGGGATATCGGGCAGCGCCGCTCGCAGCCGCGCCCCGAGGGCCTGTTCGTGTGTGTCGTTCAAAAAGGCGTAAAGCAACGAGACCGAGACGGCCTCGATATCGTTCTCGCGGATGAAGGCAACGATACCGTCGATTTCGCTCTCATCGAGCGGCGTCACCACATCGCCCGCCGCATCAATCCGCTCGGTCACCTCCAGCCGGCAATGGCGTGGGACGAGAACGCCGGGCGGATCCTGAAACAGATCGTAGAGGTCGGCGCGTGCCGAGCGACGGATTTCCAGCACGTCCCGAAAGCCGCGGGTCGACACCAGAACGGTGCGCGCGCCCTGCCCCTCCAGGATCGCGTTCGTCACCACCGTCGTCGCGTGCGACAGCAATGTAACATCGTCCGCCGCGATCCCATTCTCTCGCAGCGCGATATCCAGCGCCTGCACGACACCTTCGCCGAAATCGCGCGGCGTGGTCGGCACCTTGGCGATGCCGATCTGACCGTCGGTTTCGTTGACCAAGGCGACGTCAGTAAACGTACCGCCGATATCCACGCCAACGCGCCAGCTCATTCTCTGCCCCCGTCATTGAGTTCTAATGTCCATCATCCGCGGCCTGGACGCAGCACACAAGCCCGAGCCGCAATCACGTATCCAGCGTCCCGCCGGATCGCTATAGTCGGCCGGCTATCCGCCAGGAGGAACGTTCATGGTCATTCCGCGCCTCGCCATACCGATTGCTTGCGCCGCAGCATTAGCGGTGGCGACACCCGCTTTGGCGCAAAAGGGGAAGGCTCTCAGCAATCTTGAAATCGAACAGCGGCTTCTGGATCTCGGTTTCGATCCGGGTCCTGTCGACGGAACGTTCGACGCGAAGACCGCACCGGCCCTGAAAGCATTCCAAAAGAAAGCCGGCGTTCCGCAATCCGGAAAAATCGACGACGCCACGATGGCAGAGCTTATCGCCAGCGGCGAGGCCAAGATGCTGCACGCCTTGCCCTCGGCCCTGTTGCCGATGAGTACGGCGCCCGAGAATTTCGGTACCAAGATCATCCTGCGCCACGCTGCGGAGCGGCCGGGTGCCATGGTCGTGGTCATCCCGCGAAAAGGTGGATACCAGCACAAGCTGCAGTTCCTCGGCTTGACGAAGGACGGCCGCGCCCATGTGGAATCAACGGTCTGGTCGCATGGCGCGATCCATGAGATCGAAGGGCCGCTGACCCTGGCCGGGCACCAGATCACGCCCGTAGGCGACGCACCGATGGTGTTCCAGGTGGATCACAAGCGCGGTTACGTGTTCGTCAGTGGAAGCGGCGAGGTCAAACCGCCGAAAGGGGCAACCATGCTGTTCGGCCCCTATCAACGGGGCGTCGCCATCGGCGGCGAGCCGGAAGCCCCTCCAATGCTGCTAAAGACGAAATAGCGCTATCCGTCGGCCGTCACGGCCGTCAGATTCATCAGGACCTTGAAAGTCGGTTTCGGCAGTTCCTTTGCCGCGATGACAGTGCGTGCCGGACGATGCGTCTCGATCACCGAGATATAGGCTTCGTTCATACGGTCGAAATCATCCATGTCCGCCAGGAAAACCTGAATATGGACGATGTGGTCGAGGTCTGAGCCGACGGTCTTCAGCAACGCCTCGAAATTCCGGAGCAGCTGAACGGTCTGCGCGTAGACGTCGTCGCTGGGAACGGTGCCGGTCTGCGGATCGACACCGCCGAGCCCGCCGATCGTTATATTGTCGCCGACCTTGGCGATATGGCTGTAGGGCCCAATCAGGGCGGGGCTGCCTTCGGGGGTGAATGTTTCGACGTGCGGGGCCATGCGGTGCCTCCCGGTGCGCGGTTACCTGATCCTCGCATCCGCATATGGCGCCTGCCGGTATCGGGTTAAAGGCTAAGGCCCGAACTCTCGTTTCTCGCCACCACTTTGAAAATCATATCGACGGTCTCTCCGTCCGACGACAGCGGCGCGTCCAACACTTCGACGCGCAAATGGCCCTTCTCCGCGTGCGAAATGTTGCCCGTGCCGCGAACCGGAACCTTGTGCGTCCGGATATAGTCGAACGACCGGACGACGTTCTCGTACTTTTCGCCCGCATAAACGTCGTCGAGATATCGCCCCGACATGTCTCTGTCGACCAATGAGACGATATTCGTTCCAATCAGGCGATACCGGTACCGCAGCGGCGCCGGCTCCACATCGATCAGCGCGATGTTTCCCATGAAGGGCCAGAGATCTTCATGCGAGAAATCGGAACGGGCCGGCATGGCTCGCCCGGCGGCCTTTTCCTGCCAAAGCGTCACCGCCGCTCGCAGCGATTTGTCGTTGAACCCCAGGCCGGTATCAACAACCCGATCCGCGACAATGCGAAAATATGAAGAATTATCCGACATGCGGGTGGTTCAGCCTGACAAAACCTGTCTATCGGGATTTCAACACGGGTCCGCCGGCCGGCCGCCCATACCCGGATAGTGTAGTTTACGGGCACATCCATGCCCAGCAACCGGCTGGTGTTTTTGCGCCGCCGCTCTTTCCTATACCGAGCCGGCCACCCGCAGCGCCCGCCACACCCGCTCCGGTGTCGCAGGCATATCGACGGGCACCGCGCCGGCCCGGCGCAGCGCATCCGCCACCGCGTTCATGACGGCGGCAGGTGCCCCCGTCGTCGCGCATTCGCCGGCGCCTTTGACGCCCAGCGGATTTTCCGCCTCGATCACTTCATTGAAAGCGAGCTTAAATACCGGCAGATCGTCCGCCTTGGGAACATTGTAGTCCATGAAACTGCCGGTCAGTGTTTGGCCGCTGTCCCGGTCGTAGGCGATCCGTTCCTGCAGTGCCTGCCCGATTCCCTGCGTTGCGCCGCCATGCATCTGGCCGGCCACGATGAGTGGATTCACGAGCCGGCCGACATCCGCGACGATGACGTAGCTGTCCAATCGTACGCTTCCCAGCGCCGGATCGATCGATACCTCGCAGACATGCACGCCGTTTGAGACGACCTCACCGTCTGCATCGTAGTCGGCCTCTTCGGACAGCGGATCGCCCAGTTCTTCGGCTCTGGCCGCGACCTCGGACAGCGCAACGCTGCGGTCGGTCCCGGCGATCGTGTATCGGCCATCGGCGAATTCGATATCCGTGCTGGCTGCCTCCAGCAGATCCGATGCGATATCCCGGCCGCGCTCGATCACCTTTTCCGCGCCGAGAACAGCCGCACTGCCTCCGAGGCGGGCAGACCGGGACCCGAAAGATCCCACGCCTCGGCGAACCCGGTCGGTGTCGCCAAAGACAATCGACACATCCTCGAAAGCGATGCCGAGCCGCTGCGACAGGATCTGCGAATACATCGTCGCATGCCCCATGCCGAAATCCTGGGTTCCGACCATGGCCGTGACCTTACCCGCCCCATCGACGGCAACTTCCGCGAACTCCGTCGGTGTGCTGCCATTGTTCTCGGTGTAGATCGCCACACCGAACCCGTGCAGCCGGCCTTCGGTCGACGCCCGCGCGCGGCGCGCTGCAATCCCGCGCGGGTCGGCGAGCATCAAAGCGCGGTCGAGATTGTCCGCGAACGCACCGGAAGTGACCGTCGCGCCACCGATCATGCGCCAAGGCATATCCTCGGAAGCAATCAAATTCTGCCGGCGCAGGGTGACGGGATCGGCGCCGATTTCAGCCGCCGCCTGGTCGATCAGCCGCTCCAAAACATAATTGGATTCCAGCCTCCCGATCCCACGGAGCGCGTCCATCGGAGTCGTGTTGGTGGCAATCCCGCGCAGCACCAGATGACCCGCTGGAATACGGTAGGGCCCGCCCAGAATCTGTGAAATATAGTGCGTCATCACCCACATGCTGCGGCTGCCCAAATAGGCGCCATGCCGCCAGTCCCCGCGCACCCTCACACCCAGAAACCGGCCCTCCGCGTCCAGCGCCCAGTCGCTGTGAAAGACATGGTCGCGCGACTGGGTATCCGCCAGGAAGGCCTCACTCCGGCTTTCCGTCCATTTTACGGTTCGGTTCAACAAACGAGCCGCGAGAAGTGCTACGGGAAACTCCGGGTAAACGCCCCCGCGCGCGCCGAAGCCGCCGCCGGTGTCCGGCACGACGACGTGAATCTTCGCTTCCTCGACCCCCAAAATCGTCGCGAGCCCGGCGCGCATTCTGTGTGCCGACTGACAGCCGACCTGCAGCGTGTATCGATCCGCATCCTGATCCCAGTTCGCCACGGCGGCGCGGGGCTCCATGAACGCGATGACAACCCTGTTGTTCTCCACCCGCATGCGGCTCACATGGGCTGCAGTAGCAAACGCCGCCTCGCTCGCCGCTGCAGCCCCGGTTTCCCAATCGAAGGTCACATTGCCGGGTGCATCGGGCCAGAGCTGTTCTGCCGAAGGCGCCAGCGCGTCCTCGATCTCCATCACGACCGGCAAATCCGCATAGTCGATCTCGATCAGCTCCGCCGCGTTCTGCGCCTCTTCAACCGTATCGGCCACCACGAAGGCGATCGGTTCGCCCGCATAGCGCACACGGTTCCGCGCCAGCGGATACTGCGAGAGATCGGCCGCATCGCCACCGTCCAGCCTGCCGACATCGAAGGGCGGCGTCGTCGAATATGACGGGTTTGGCTGCACGCCATGCGCCTCGAGGTCCACCGCCAGCAAGACCAATTTTACGCCGGGTGCGCTGCGCGCCGCCTCGGCATCAACCGAGCGGATTTCCGCATGTGCCACCGGGGACCGCAGCACCACCGCGGCCAATACGCCATCAGTCTGAATATCGTCGCCGAAACAGGCGCCCCCTGTCAGGAATCGCTCGTCTTCCTTGCGCAGTACCGGCGCACCGATACCGGTTTCCATCGTCGCCATCGCCCCACCTGAATATCTGGAAACGCGGCGCCGGGCGCCGCCCTATTCTGCGTCGGGATTATACACCCGGATCGGATGATAGCTCTTATAAACATCGTTCTGATCGGACCACATCACGCCGTTCGCCGCCCCGCCATCGACGACGATGGCCTGACCGGTCACGAAGGTCGAGCGGTCGCTGGCCAGGAACAGCGCCATCTGGGCGATATCGTCTGGCCGTCCGTAGCGCGGAATCGGCTGGCGATACTCCGAGTCCTTGATCCGCTCCTCAATCAGCGAGTCCGGACGCCCGACCGTATTGGTCGAGAGCGGCGTTGCGATATAGCCCGGGCAGATCGCATTCACGCGGATATTGTGCTCGCCCAGCTCCATCGCCGTGACCTTGCTCATATGGTTCACCGCCGCCTTGGCAACGGAATAGACGACGGGACCCCGCCCGCAGGTCACACCCGCGATACTCCCGGTGTTGATGATGCTGCCGCTCTTCTGCGCCTTCATCGTGGGGATCGCGTGCTTCATGCCCAGGAATACGCCACGCACCAGCACATCCATGGTCATGTCGAATTCGTCCGCCGGCACCTCCTCGATCGGGCCGAGAACGCCGCCGAAGCCGGCATTGTTGAACATGCAATCCAGCCGTCCCCACTTATCCAACGCCAGATCGACAGCCGCCTTCACCTGATCTTCCTGGCGCACCTCGACCTGCTGGAACAGGGCCGCGTCGCCAAGTTCATCGGCCAACGCTGATCCGCGTGCCTCCTGCATATCGGCGATGACGACTTTGGCGCCTTCCGCGACGAAGAGCCGTACGGTCCCTTCTCCGATTCCGCTCGCGCCTCCGGTGACGACGGCAACCTTACCTTCAAGCTCCGGCATTGTGTTCTCCCTGCAATGGTTTGCGTCAGCTTACGGTCCGGCACGGGATGGGCAAAGGCCTCTCGACAGAACGGGACGGAGAGTGCGTATACTGCGTGCATGCGGTTAAACGCGGTACAGATCGAGCAATTCGAGCGCGACGGATACGTTCTTGCGGACGGCTTTCTGGGCGCGGAGGAAGTCGCGCATTTGCAGGACTGCTACATGGCGACGGTCGACCGGCTGTCCCGGGAACGCAGCCTGCAGAACGTGCAGTCGGGCGACGACGACGACGAAGATTTCCAGGTCTTTCAAATCCGAACCGCGCATCTGCAGCACCCGGTTTTCCGCATGCTGATCAACGACTCCCGGCTGCTTGATATGGTCGAAGGGCTGCTCGGCCCGGACCTGCGGCTTATTCATTATCAAGGCCTTTACAAACCGGCGCGCACGGGCGGCGAAGTCGGCTGGCATCAGGACAATCACTATTTCAACGTCGCGGAGAACCGCACGGTCAGCGTCTGGCTCGCGCTGGACGATGCCACCGTGGAG
Source organism: Rhodospirillaceae bacterium (assembly GCA_028817685.1). GTDB lineage: Bacteria > Pseudomonadota > Alphaproteobacteria > UBA8366. The sequence continues at coordinate 1,761 of JAPPPC010000813.1, read as the reverse complement.
AATGGCTGCATGTGGTATCTGCCGGGCCAGCACCGCGAGGCGCTGCCGCACGAACAGCTCTGGGATACGGATGAGAAAAAAGGCTTCTACTTTGCCATCCGCGACCTGGACGACAGCACCGCGGTCCCGGCGGAAGTCAAGCGCGGCGGTTTCGCCATCCACCACTGCCTCATGCCGCACCGGTCGCTCAAGAATGGAACCGACCGGCCGCGGCGCGGCATCGCCATGCATTTCATGGATGCCAAGATGCCGGACCCCAGCATGTTGAAAATCCTACCAGAAGGCGCGACACCGATCCTGCGCCGGAGCAAATAGCGTTATGAGAGTCATTATCTACGGCGCGGGCGGTATCGGCGGCGTCATCGGCGCACAGCTGTTTAAGGCGGACCAGGAGGTCGTGTTGATCGCGCGCGGCCCGCATCTCGAGAAGGTACAAAAGGACGGTCTGCGCTACGAGACACCGAACGGAACGGACATCTTGCCGCTGACCGCCGTCGGGCATCCCTCGGAGATCGGTTTTCGCGACGACGACGTCGTCCTGCTGACCATGAAAGCGCAGCATACGCTGGATGCGCTCGACACGCTGCGCGCCGTCGCCGGTGAAAATGTCCCGGTGATCTGTGGCCAGAATGGCGTCGCCAACGAGCGCATGGCGCTGCGCCGATTCCGGCACGTCTACGGCATGCTCATCTACTTGCCGTCGACCTTCTTGGAGCCGGGCACGATCCAGACCACTTCGGCCAAGACGATCGGGGTTCTCGATACCGGCGTCTTTCCGAATGGCGTCGACGACCGCGTCGAAACGCTGATGGCGATGCTGGAGGAGGCCAATTTCAGCGCCCGACCGACCGCGGATATCATGCGCTGGAAGTACGGCAAGCTGATGATCAATCTGGGCAACGCGCTGAACGCCCTGGCCCCGCGCAATGACGAGGCCAACCCGGTCCGCGAGTTGCTGCGGGCGGAATGCCGCGCCGTCTATGCCGCCGCCGGCATCGCCTACACGGAAGAGGACGAGATAACCGCCCGGCGCGGCGATCTGATGAAGGCGGGCAAGATCAACGGCGTCGGCCGTCAGGGCGATTCCTCCTGGCAGGGACTGATGCGCGGCAACCGCGATATCGAGGCGGATTATCTGAATGGTGAGATCATCATGCTCGGCCGCCTGCACGGCGTACCCACCCCGGCGAATGAGGTGGTGCTGCGGCTGGCGAACCGCATGGCGCGCGAGGGCATCGCGCCGCAGAGCATGTCCGCGGTCGATCTGTTGCACCAGATCGAGGAGGCGAGCCCATGAACGATCTCACTCAGGTGCCGGCGCGTCAGGCCAAAGCGCAGCGGGTGGACGCCGGTCAGCATATACAGATCGTCAATACCCATGGCACGCAGGTCGTCGACACCTGGGCGTTCAATGCCGACGATCTTGGCGAATGGATGTCGATGGAGCATACGCGCGCGACCATCGACAAGATGATGCCGGATCTGGGCGAGGCCTTCCTCACCAACCGCCGCCGCGCGATCGTCACGATCACGGAGGACACCAGTCCCGGCATCCACGACACCTTGAACGCGGCCTGCGACGTCTATCGCTACCAGCTGCTCGGCTGCACCGAATATCACGACAACTGCACCGACAATCTGAAGGCCGCCCTGGCCGAACTGGGCTTGGAGTCGGACCGCACCCCCTGCCCGTTCAACATGTTCATGAACCGGCCCTGGGAGATAGGCAACCGGCTGGTCAAACAGCCGCCGGAGAGCCAG
>JAPPPC010000149.1 GCA_028817685.1 Rhodospirillaceae bacterium | reverse complement strand
CGGTGTTTGGCATTCACCGCATTGGCCCAATGCTCTAACGATGTAGGCGCCGCGGTTCCATTCCTCGGAACGCTGCGTGTCTGGTTCGGCGCGCGCCGAATCGAAATACAACATCCGCCAGCCATAAACGGAACTGCGGATACTGAACGGAAACATCAAATCATGCGGTTTGCTCGGCTCGGCGACGGCCGGCACGGTCCGCAGATAAGCCCAAAGATCCTTTAGATTGGCATCGCGCATTCCCGTATAGGAGGAATAGGGAAACGCCGGATAGTAGACAGACCCGTCCGGGGTTTTACCTTCCCGCATCGCGGCCACGAATTGCTCATAGGTCCAACCGCCGATTCCGTGCGTCTTGTCCGAGGTAATGTTGGGTGTATAGAAGCCGCCGAATGGCGTCTCCATGCGCCGCCCGCCGGCCAAAAACGCGCCTTTCGGCTTCACGCTGGTGTGGCATCCTTCGCATCCGGCAGCCTTGAAGATATAAGTGCCGCGCTTGACCGCCGCATCGTCGGCATGGGCCGCCGCGCTAAATAACAGAATCGCAAAAACAAGAAATGCGCGCATCGAGACTTCTCCCTCGTACCGGTAGCCCAGTAAGGCGGTTTCCGATCCGCATGGCAAGGCTGCGATTGCGGAAGCTGCCCTACTCCCCTAAGTAGAGCCCTACCTTCGAATTGTGGCGGGATCGCGGCTATGGCGGACATCACATCTCTTTGCGTCTATTGCGGCTCCTCACGGCGCGGGGCGCAGAGCCATCATGACGCCGCGCGCCAGCTGGGCGAGGCTTTGGCGGCGAACGGTATACGCCTCGTCTATGGCGGTGGCAGCGTGGGCCTGATGGGCATCGTCGCCGACACGGTCTTGAGCAATGGCGGCGAAGTCGTTGGCGTGATTCCGAAGTTTCTCGAAGATTTGGAAGTCGGCCATACGGACTGCACGGAACTGCACGTGACCGGGAACATGCATGATCGCAAGCTCAAGATGGCGACTTTGTCGGACGCCTTTGCCATCCTGCCCGGTGGCCTCGGCACCTTGGACGAGACCTTCGAGATTCTAACCTGGAAACAGCTTGAGCTGCACGACAAGCCGGTCGTCCTGGTCAATGTCGACGGGTTCTGGGACCCGCTGACAGCGCTTATAGATGCGCAGATCGACGCGAACTATGTCCGTGCCAAGCACCGTTCGCTGTACGAAGTCGCCGCGGACGTGGCCGACGTCCTCCCGACTATTCGGGCGATGCCGCCGGCCCGTTTCTCGCTGGAGTCGAAGTGGCTGTAGCCCGCGTTACGCGCCCCAGGGCGTGATCGCCTCCTTCAGCGCCTTGTAGCCTTCGAGGAAGCCAGGACGCTCACCGGCATAGACCTTGTCGAACGTCGCCAGCGCATTGTCGAGCCAATCGCGCAGTTCCGCATTATCCGGGTTGGCGTCGAGATAGGCGCTGCGGATCAGCACGAAATGGATACGCGGATCGTAGGGCCGTTTGGTCCCTCCCATCGACTCATCGCCATCCAGCAGGCGCAGCAGCATGGCATCCGCAGACCCCAGGGTCTGTTCGTGGATCGGCGGACCGTCCATGCGGTACATGACCGACGTCATGTCGCGACCGTTGCCGGTCGTGTAGCCCATGCCGCTCCAAAGTGCGTCGATATTGACCTCGGCACCGACATGCTCGGCGACGAGCTGGCCAAAGCGGCGCAGCGGGTCCGAGACGTCGGCCAGCAGATCGGTGAGCCGGTCGCCATCGAGATCGGTGGCCAGCACGATGCAATCCTGCTTTTCGATCAGATCCCACAGCAACAGACCATAGTTCGTATCGGAAATGTGCTGTTCGATCTGACCGGTCCAGGATTCCATACCGTCTTTGAAGTCGGCCGGCAGGAGGGCGATGATGCGGTCGACATTTTCCTTATGCTCTTCGTAACCGTCGACGGCCCATTTGCGACCAATCTTGAACTTCGTGCCTTGCAGCATCCAGGACAGCAAACCGGCATTGATGCCGTCTTCCATCGCCTGGGTCGGCTTGAAAGCGACCCGACCGAGCTTGCCGGTGTCGTTGACCATCTTCAGGAACAGACGGTTGGCATAGGCCATTTGCACGCCCGGCGTGTTCATCTCGGAATGCACGATGCCCGTATTGGGATCCACATTGAAGACCGCCTTGTCCTGCGAATAGGGCAGACAGGGCATGCAGCGCACGACCGTAATCGGACCGTAGGGCCGGACGTTGCAGTAAACACCGGCCTGGGTGCGCAGCGGCGCGTTGCCGGATTTCCCCATGACGACGACCTTGCCGCCCTTGCCGTCATTGACGTAGGCGTCACCCGCCGTCGACCATTTGATCGATGTCGCCGGCACGTTACCGAACCAGCTGAGGCATTCCAGTTTAGTGTCGTGCCGGTATTGCGACCACATCGGGACGGCGTAATAGGGCAGACCCAGCACATCGATCGCAGCGACCGTCCCAAGCAGCGCATAGGCGTCGGTTAACGAATGAGCGATCGGGTTGACCTTGCCGTCATGGTTGCCGCCCTGCCACATCACAGCGTCGGGATAGCCTGTCGGCCGAACATCCGTCTCTTCGAAAAGCCCGCTGAGCAGACCAAGCAGGTCGCCGCCCTCAGCCTCGGTCCGTGCGATTTTCATCAGATCAAGCATATTCTGTCTTCCTGTCGATAGAGTTGGATGTATCAGCCACTTTCCCGCCGCGCGAGCCGAGGCGGCGGCAGATTACTCAGCGTTCCGCCTTGACGCAAAGAAAACTGACGCGGGTCTTCTTCAACACAGGGCATTCGTTCAGATATTCGTCAATCCGCCATGGCGTCACAGACACCGTGTCCTTGCCGCACGCCTCCAGCGCAACGGCGCGGATGTCCGAGCGACCGTGGCCTGTAGCGTAACACACGGACACGATATCCTTACGCCCTTCCGGTACGGTCAACGGGTTTTCGGTTGTGGTCGGCGGCAAATCGGTGCAGGCGGACGTATAGAGCAGCCCCGCTGCCCCGAGCCAGCGCAAAGCGCCGCCAGGGAAACCCATCAGTGGGTCAGCTCTTTCATCGCCGTGTCGAGACCTTCCAAGGTCAACGGATACATACGGTCCTCCATCAGCTGCGACAGCACTTCGATGGAAGGCGTGTAACTCCAGCTACGCGCCGGCTGCGGATTGAGCCAAACCGCGTGCTTATAGGTCATCAGAATCCGCTGCATCCAGACCGCGCCGGCTTCCTCGTTCCAATGCTCCACGCTGCCACCCGGATAGGTGATTTCGTACGGGCTCATCGTAGCGTCGCCGACGAAGATGCACTTGTAGTCGGAGGGGTAGGTCCGCAAAACCTCAAGCGTGTCAATGCGTTCACTGTGACGCCGCCGATTATCCTTCCAAACTGTCTCGTAAGGGCAATTGTGAAAGTAAAAGAATTCCAAGTTCTTGAATTCGGTGCGCGTCGCCGAAAACAGCTCTTCGCAGACCTTCACATGGTCGTCCATTGAACCGCCAATATCGAGGAACAGCAGGACCTTGATCGAGTTCTTACGCTCCGCCACCAATTTAATGTCAAGATAGCCGCCATTGTGCGCAGTGGCCTTGATCGTGCCTAGCAGGTCGAACTCCGTCGGAGACCCGTCGCGCGCGAAGTGGCGCAGACGACGCAGCGCCATCTTGATGTTCCGCGTGCCCAACTCCACCGTATCGTCGAGATTCTTGAATTCGCGCTTATCCCAAACCTTCACCGCGCGCCGATGCCGTGATTCCTCCTGGCCGATGCGGATACCCTCGGGATTGTAGCCGTAAGCGCCGAATGGCGACGTTCCGGCGGTGCCGATCCATTTGCTGCCGCCTTGATGGCGCTTTTCCTGTTCTTCGAGGCGCTTCTTCAGCGTTTCCATCAGCTTTTCCCAGCCGCCCATCGCCTCGATTTGCGCCTTTTCCTCGTCGGTCAGAAGCTTTTCGGTAATCTTGCGGAGCCACTCCTCCGGAAGTTCTACCGGCATATCGCCCTCGGGCGGCTCCAAACCTTTGAAAACATGTCCAAACACGCGGTCAAACCGGTCGAGATGGCGCTCGTCCTTCACTAACGCGGCGCGGCTCAGATAGTAAAAATCATCGACGCTCTGCGGGATAACGCGCTGCTCCATCGCGTCCATCAAGGTGAGGTATTCCTTGAGGCTGACCGGAAGGCCGGCAGTGCGCAATTCTGTAAATAGGTTCAAAAACATGGGCTCGCTCCTCATTGGCCGGGATCATACAGGCCAGGACGCCCTTGTAAAAGCCGGCGTTAGCGTCGGGAAATCCACCCCTACGATAACAATTCGGCAAGAATTACCGGATAGCCTGCCCGCGCTGCGAGGGGATTTTACGTTTAAGATGTCAAAGCACGATCTGCAGAATATCGCCGCGTCCGGGTCGGTGGCGGACAAAGCCCAACTGGTCGATGCCTTAGGCGCGCTTTACCTGGTGCCGGACGACGTCGCGAACCCGCGTGAGCGCACGCTGATGTTCGAGATCCTCCGTCATGTGATCCACGACGTCGAAATGCAGGTCCGCCGGAAGCTCGCCCTACAACTGGCCGACAAATCGGACCCACCGCACGATTTGATCCTCATGTTGGCCAATGATGTGATTGAGGTCGCCTTTCCGATCCTCGAAGGCAGCCCGGTCCTGACGGATGAAGATCTCCTCGCGATCATCATCAAACGCGCGATCGAATACCGCGAAGCGATCGCCGGACGCGAAACTGTCTCGGAACCGGTCTGCGAATCCATCGTGGCGACTGGCCACGGCAGCGCGATCGCTACTTTGCTAAACAATCCAGGCGCACGTTTCGCCGCAGAAACGCTGGGAAAAATCGTCGATCTAACCGCATCGGAACCCGATTATCAGGAGCTGATGATCTCGCGCAAAGACCTGCCTGACTCGATCGCCAGCAGGCTGTATGAGCAGGTCAGCGATGTTCTGCGCGCATATCTTGCAGAGACCCATCCCGCTGTGGCCAGCGAATTGGATGTCGCGCTATCGGACGCGGTCGAACGAGCCCTGGAGGAAGATCAGGAAAGCGCGCCAGCACCTATCGGCGCACCGGATTGGGCCGACGCACAACTGCCGATCGCAATGGTACACGCGCTCGAAATGGACGATGTCCTGCATTTCGAAGACCTGTTTCAACGTCTTACTGACCTTGCCCCGTCGCAGGTAAGCCGTGCCTTGTACGATCTCGGTATGGAGGGGTTGGCGATCGCCTGCAAAGCCGTCGAGTTGGACCGCGACATTTTCGGCAAAATATTCTGCCGTTTGCACGGGCAGCGTCCGCTAACCCGGTTCCGTGAAAGTGCGAAATTCACAAGCGGGATGGCGTACTACGATGCCTTGCAGCAGGAAAATGCCCAAAAAATGCTGGAAGGGTGGCGCGCCGAAGCCGCTCCGGAACGCGCCGACGCTTAAGGTTTCTGAACTAGCTGCCGCCCTGCTCGCGACGTGACATGAAGGCAAGCCGCTCGAACAGTTGAACGTCCTGCTCATTCTTCAGCAAAGCGCCGTAAAGCGGCGGGATCAGCTTCGTTGAATCGTTGCTGCGCAGTACGTCGGCTGGAATATCTTCAGCCATCAGCAGCTTGATCCAATCCAGCAGTTCTGACGTCGACGGCCGTTTCTTAAGGCCCGGAACCTCCCGCACGTCATAAAACAG
>JAPPPC010000482.1 GCA_028817685.1 Rhodospirillaceae bacterium | reverse complement strand
AAAGATCTCCCGCCCTTGCGGTACCGAGGCGATACCCTTCCGTGTCCGCGCGTGCGGCGGAAGGTTCGAAATCTCTTCGTCCTCCCACAGGATTTCGCCCTTGGCGATGGTCTGCTGTCCGACGACAGCGCGCAGCAAGCTGCTTTTGCCAACCCCGTTGCGGCCGAGAACGCAGGTCACGGCGCCACGGGCGGCCGAAAGGGAAACATTCCGCAGCGCCTGGCTGGCACCATAGAACAGATCGAGGTGGGATACGGTCAGCATCGTTGATTCAGATCGTTTCGTTAGCGTCCCAGATAGACTTCGATGACCCGCTCGTCCTGCTGCACCGTGTCGAGGGCCCCTTCCGCCAGCACGGATCCTTCGTGCAGGACCGTGACTTTCGATTCCAGGGCGCGGACGAACTCCATATCGTGCTCGACCACGACAAGCGAATGGTTGACGGAAATCTCTTTCAGCAGTTCGGCCGTCTGTTCGGTCTCGGCATCGGTCATGCCGGCGGCAGGTTCGTCGACGAGCAGCAGCTCCGGGTCCTGAATGAGCAGCATGCCGATCTCGAGCCATTGTTTCTGACCGTGTGACAACGCGCCAGCGAGCGTGTCCTGCAGATTGGTCAGCGCGATCGTTTCCAGCACGGAGTCGATGCGCATCGACTGGTCGTCCTTGAGACGGAAGAACAGGGAAGCCCGCGCCGAACGGTCGCCGGCGAGCGCCAGCTCCAGATTCTCGAAGACGGTGTGGTTTTCGAAGACGGTCGGCTTCTGGAACTTACGGCCGATCCCCAGCGTCGCGATCGCCGCCTCGTCCATCTTGGTCAGATCGACATCGCCGCGAAACAGGACGGTGCCGGAGTCCGGCTGCGTCTTGCCGGTGATGACATCCATCATCGTCGTCTTACCGGCCCCGTTCGGCCCGATGATCGCGCGCAGTTCGCCCGGCTCGACGTAGAAGCTCAGTTCGTTCAGGGCTTTGAAACCGTCGAACGCGACCGAGACGCCATCGAGATAGAGGATCGGCTCGAATTTGGTATCGCCGCCGTCAACTTTCGGGCGCGCGCGCTGGATCTCGCTCATAGCGCCCTCCCGGGAAAGAGGCTGGAGAGCCGCGCGCCGATCTTGCTGAACGCCGTCCGGCTGCCCGGAGCGTTGCCGAGCAATCCGGCGATGCCCTTCGGCAGCAGGATGGTCACCAGGATGAACAGGGCGCCCAGGAAATAGAGCCAGAATTCCGGCGCTGCGCCGGTCAGATAGGTCTTTGCAAAATTGACCAGCACCGCGCCCAGCGCCGCTCCATGCAAGGTGCCGCGTCCCCCGAGCGCGACCCAGACGACGATCTCGATCGAGTTGGCGGGCGAGAATTCGCTCGGATTGATAATGCCGACCTGCGGGACGTAGAGCGCGCCGGCGACACCGGCCATCATGGCCGAGACGGTGAAGACGAAGAGCTTATAGTGCTCGACCCGATAGCCGAGGAACCGGGCGCGGCTTTCCGCGTCGCGGATCGCGACCAGGACACGGCCGAGCTTCGACTTCACGATGAAAAGGCTGAGCAAGTAACCGCCCGCCAGCGCGAGCGCGGAGGCGACGAACAGCCCGATCCGCGTGGCGTCGGATTGCAGGTTGAAGCCGAGGATGTCCTTGAAATCCGTTAGGCCGTTATTGCCGCCGAACCCCATATCGTTGCGGAAGAAGGCGAGCAGCAGGGCGAAGGTCATCGCCTGGGTGATGATCGACAGATAGACACCGGTGACCCGCGAGCGGAAGGCGAAAAAGCCGAAGACCAGGGCCAGCAGCCCGGGCGCAAGCAGGACCATCAGCATGGCGAAAGGAAAGGAATCGAACCCGTACCAGTACCAGGGCAGTTCCTTCCAGTTCAGGAACACCATGAAGTCCGGCAGCACCGGGTCCTTGTAGACACCGCGGTCGCCGATCTGGCGCATGAGATACATGCCCATCGCGTAACCGCCGAGCGAGAAGAACGCGCCGTGACCGAGGCTGAGGATACCGCAATAGCCCCAGATCAGATCGACACTGATCGCCAGCAACGCGAAGCAGAGATATTTGCCGACCAGCGCGACCACATAGGTCGGCACGTGCAATGCCGACTCCGGTGGGAACGCCAGATTCAGAACGGGGACCAGAACAGCCAGCAGCGCCAGCACGCCGAGCAGGATACGGCCGCCCAGCGGCGCCGAGGTCAGGTAGGGCAGGATGAAGCCGCGGTGGGATGACATCGATCAGCTCTCCACCGCACGGCCCTTGAGCGCGAACAAGCCGCGCGGCCGCTTCTGGATGAACAGGATGACGACGACAAGGACGAAGATCTTGCCCAGCACGGCGCCGGCGTAAGGCTCCAGGAACTTGTTGACGACACCAAGCGATAGCGCACCGACCAGCGTGCCCCACAAGTTCCCGACACCGCCGAAGACGACGACCAGGAAGGAATCGATGATGTAGCTTTGGCCGAGATTGGGGCTGACATTGTCGATCTGGCTGAGCGCCACCCCTGCGATACCGGCGATGCCGGAGCCCAGCCCGAAGGTCATCGCATCGACCCAGCCGGTGCGGATTCCCATGGCGCTCGCCATCGGCCGGTTCTGCGTCACCGCGCGCATTTGCAGCCCGAACCAGGTCCGGCGCAACACCAGCAGCAGAACGCCCATGACCATCAGGGAGAAGACGATGATGGCGATGCGGTTATAGGTCAGGGTGAGCCCTTCCGCGGTCTGGATCGCGCCCTGCATCCAGGACGGCGTGCCGACCTCGCGGTTGGTCGGTCCGAAGACGCTGCGCACGAATTGCTGCAGGACCAGGCTGATTCCCCAAGTCGCCAGCAAGGTCTCCAGAGGCCGGCCGTAGAGAAAGCGGATGACCCCGCGTTCGATCGCCACGCCGACCGCGCCGGCCACCAGAAAGGCCGCGGGGATCGCGATGAAGAGCGACAGGTCGAACAGGCCGGGGGCGGTGGTGCGAATGATGTCCTGTACGACGAATGTCGTATAGGCGCCCAGCATCACCATCTCGCCATGCGCCATGTTGATCACGCCCATGACGCCGAAGGTGATCGCGAGCCCGATCGCAGCCAGCAGCAGGACCGATCCCAGACTGACGCCCTGGAAGAGGTTTTGCACCGTTCCCCAGAAGGCGGCGCTGCGCTCAGCGGCCGTCAGGACTTCCTCGGCCGCGGCGCGAATCGTGACGTCGGCTTCCGCGTGGGATCCGTCGCCGCTTTTGACCAGCAGGCTGTTGAGGAGCCCACGGACTTCCGGGTCGGCAAACTCGCCGAGCGTCTCGACCGCAGCAACGCGGACTTCAGGGTCACTCCCATGCACCAGCTGGATGGCGCCCAGCGCGCGGCGCATCCGGTCCCGGACCGCGTCATCCGGCTCTGAGCTCAGCGCGGCTTCCAAGGGCGCTAGCATCCCCTTGGCGCGCGACTTGAACACCGCGTCGGCTGCGGCGATACGTTTCGCCGGATCCTTGTTTTGCAGGCTGAGGCTGCCGATCGCACCGCGCAGTTTTTTGCGCAGCTTATTGTTGATTCGGACTTTCTTCAGTTTCGACGTCGTCGCGACAGCCGCTTTTGTCAGCGGATTTTGATAGACGGATTTTCCGTCTTTCTTGGTTTTGACCAAGATCGCATTGTCGGATTTTTGCTTATACAGGTTGCGCGACAGCATCGCTTCGAGGATGGCGGCGACCCGGGGATCACCTGTCGCGACCAGCGCGTCGATCGCCTTCGATTTTTTCGAGAAGCTTTTTTGACCGAGATCCGCGACCAGCTTGGTCAGGGTCGCGTCGTCGGTCTGGGCGGCGGCGGTGGAGGCCAACGCAGCGGCAATGACAAGAGCGATTATTCGCAGAGCTGCGCGCATTGAAGGGTCCGCCGTGTTTGTATTGTTTTTCGAGCAGGGAAATCGGCCGGGTCCGCAGGTGCGTCCCCGGCCGATGGAGGAACGACTTTAGTTGGTCATATGGTTCGGTTTGACGCAGTTGCCGCAGACCCAGGGATAGGTCCAGTCGGCGGTCAGTTTGGCGCTCTCGGGGATGTAGTCGCTCCAGGCGTCACCCACGACGAGCCCATCCGTGCTCCAGACCGTGTCGAACTGGCCGTCTTCCTGGACTTCGCCGATCAGGACCGGCTTCGACAAATGGTGGTTGGTGTTCATGACGGAGATGCCGCCGGTCAGGTTCTTCACCTTCTGGCCGTACATCGCCTGGCGCACCGCATCGACGTCCGTAGTGCCGGCCTGCTTGACCGCCTGCACCCACATGTTGAAGCCGATATAGTGCGCTTCCATCGGATCGTTGGTGACCCGCTTCTCGTCTTTGATGAAGGCGTGCCACTTCTTGATGAAGGCTTCGTTCTCCGGCGTCTCGACGCTCATGAAGTAGTTCCAGGCGGCGAGATGGCCGACCAGGGGCTTGGTGTCGAGACCGGCGAGTTCCTCTTCACCGACCGAGAAGGCGACGACGGGGATGTCTTCCGCCTTGATGCCCTGGTTGGCGAGTTCCTTGTAGAACGGCACGTTGGCGTCGCCATTGATCGTCGAGACGACCGCGGTTTTCTTGCCGGCGCCGGCGAACTTCTTCACTTCCGCGACGATCGTCTGCCAGTCGGAGTGACCGAAGGGCGTGTAGTTCTCCATGATGTCTTCTTCCTTGACGCCTTTCGACTTCAGGAAGGCTCGCAGGATCTTGTTGGTCGTCCGCGGATAGACATAGTCGGTGCCGAGCAGCACCCAGCGCTTGGCGGCACCGCCGTCTTCGCTCATCAGATATTCGACGGCCGGGATCGCCTGCTGGTTCGGCGCGGCGCCGGTGTAGAACACGTTGCGGGAGGACTCTTCTCCCTCATACTGGACGGGGTAGAACAGCATGCTGTTCAGCTCTTCGAAGACCGGCAGCACCGACTTGCGGGACACCGAGGTCCAGCAGCCGAAGACCACATCGACCTTTTTGGCGGTGATCAATTCGCGCGCCTTCTCGGCGAACAGCGGCCAGTTCGAGGCCGGATCGACGACGACCGCCTCGACCTTCTTGCCGAGCAGCCCGCCCTTCTTGTTCAGGTCGTCGACCATCATCAGGACCGTGTCCTTCAGGGTCGTTTCGCTGATGGCCATGGTGCCGGACAGCGAATGCAGCACGCCGACCTTAATCGTATCGGCGGCCTGGACGGCGGAGGTCATCATCAGCCCTGCCGTTGCGCCCGCGATCGCCAAACCGCGCGCCACTTTTCCAAAACGTTTCATCAATTGCTCCCAACGAATTATTCATTGCACACGAACGGTTAGGAGCAACGACCGTGCCAATGCCCAAAAAATTCTTCTACCCTGTTGATTTTATGGAGACATTTGAATGCCACTCGCAAAGTACTGCGGTTAAGGCTCCTTAAATTTGATTAATTATTAGGCGTTTGTGACGCGGCGGCTAAAAATTAATCAGCGCCAGAACTGCTTATCGCGCAACGCCGCGGGCGCGCTGCCTGGAACGTACCGCGCTTCAATCAGGAATAAGTTTTGCGGGATGAATTCCCCATTTAATGGCGGAATTACTGGGGTTCTGCCAGCCGACAGGGACCTTTCTGCAACCGTATTCGAGGATGGGTTTCGGTTCCGGCGAGCGCGCTGAACCCAGGACAATTTATTTGGGTGTCGGGGCATGTATAGTTACAATGCCGATAAAATTTGCGTTACTTTGTATTTAGTCATTACAATCGGGG
>JAPPPC010000750.1 GCA_028817685.1 Rhodospirillaceae bacterium | reverse complement strand
TTACACATATTGTTCACACGGATTTTCATCGCAATGTAAGGGATTGTTTTTAAACAATTATACGGTGGAACCGTGTCTTACGAATGCTGTGCTCTACCAACTGAGCTAAGGCGGCATTTCGGCGCGCAAAATAGGCGCGGCGTATCAACAAGGCAAGAGAATGTATGCGGAGAATACTGGTCTGCCGGCCGACGGGCACGGCCAGACCGGTTCGAATGCCAATAATTTTTAAAAATAATGTTGCCGAATGTGACCGATGTCACTGCGCAAACTCAGGTTCGACCCTATTCTGAGGTCATCCTGTTAAGGAAATCGTTCCTTCCTCCCTGAATCTCCCTGGCCGGCAGCTTTGCGCCGGCCTTTTCTTTTTCAGGGCCTTACTCGGCGGTTTCAGGTGCTGGAAGCGCAGCGGGTGGGGTTATTCTTTGCCCCGGCGGCGACTGCCAGGACAGCGTCGCAAAACTATCGCAGCTGGCACAGCTGGCGCCCCATTGTCCGGCAATCGAACCGCAGGAGTCGCAATACCAGGCATCTTCCATCGGTGCCGTCGCGGCCTCGTCGAGCCAGCGCCGCGCTGCCTTCAAATCACCATGCTCCTGCTCTTCGAGATCGGCAAGAAGGCGCAGCACCCGCACCGAGCGGGGCACCGATTCAGACTGCTCGAGATGTCGTCGCGCCTCGCCCCATAGCTGCGCCGCCAGATTCGCTTCAGCCAGCGCAAGATGGCTTTCGGAATGCTCGGGCCGCAGGCTATGCAATCTCTGGAACCGTTTAACCCGATCGAGCGGCGCTTCATCTTCACCCGCCAGATCACCGTAGGCGGCCGCCAGTTCCGGATGAGGCGCCTGACTCCACGCCGCTTCGATCACCTTGGTCGCCCGGCGGGCCTTGCCCGTCTCCGCGAGGCACTTCGCATAGGCGACCGTGGCAGGTACCAGAGCCGGGTCGAGGTCATGGGCACGGCGCGCCTGTTTCGCTGCCGCAGCTTGGTCCCCTGCCGCTGCGGCTTCGTGGCTGAACGCAACAGCAAGAACCGCATGTTGACCACGACCGGTTCCCGCGTCCACGGCCCCTTGTCGGATCACCTGCTGCAGAGTCCCATCCGCGGCCTCCCACTCGGCGGCCTGCACTTGCAACTGTAAGAGATATTTAAGCACCCACGGCGTATTGGGCCGCAGAGACTGCGCCCGCCCGGCGAGACGCAGCGCTTCCGGATTATCGCCGTTGCGCATCGCCTGCATGAGCAGACCGCGAACCCCAAGGAACGCCATTTCGGGATCGTCGAGCATGGATTCGAAATAGCGCCGCGCGGCATCTTCGTCGCCGTCGAGCTGCGCCGCCTGGGCGGACAGCAGCATGGTCAGCGGCGGATCGTTCAGCAAAGAATCCGCCCGTCGGGCGAAACGTTTGGCCTCACGCGAATCGCCGGCCGCAACCGCGACCATCCCCTGGGTCAACGCCTGATACCCGCGTTGCCGCTTGCTGGCGCCGCGATGCTCGACAATCCGCCGCGGCGCGCGGCGCAGCGATCGCCAAATTCGATACAGCACCGCGACGATGGCGGTAAACACCACAATGGCGCCGATCAACAAGCCGACCTGCTCGGTATAGACGGCATAGCCCAACATCTCGATCTCTACCCGACCGGGATGGTCCGCGAGCCAGACGGCGAGCCAGACGGAGCCGGCAATCAGAACGAACAGTAGGATGATCCGGATCATTGCGTCACCGGCTTCTCGGTTGCGGCAGCGTCGAGCGCTTTCAGAGACCAATGGCGAAGCCGGGAAAGTGCTTGGTCGGCGGCGACACGCTGTGCCGCATCATGCGCCCAATCGCCGGCGGGGCCTCCGGCGCCCTTTAGGGTTTCCGCCGCGCCTTTCAGGTCGTTGTTCGCCAAAGCCTTGCGCGCCTGGCGCAGCATGCCGGCCGTGCCGGCATCGTCGTCGAGTCGCCGGATCGAGACCACCGCATCGATCTTGCGCAATACGCGGTCGGTCCAGCTATCGGTTTCCGCGGTCCACACCGGTTCACCCCGCGCGGCGATCAGCGTATCCAGCCGGCTCGCCAGTTGCGACCGGGTGGGAATTCCGGTCGATGCATGCGTCTGCAGTATCGCAACGGATTCGGCATAGTCCTTGTCTTCGGTCTTGGCCAATCGCTGCACAGATGCCAGGGCATAGCCGTAGGGAAGCCCGTCGCCCAGAGCGACCTCCAACGCACCGACGGCGACAATGATCGACGATTTCCGAGCGCTGGTCTGCGCGGTATCCACGACCGCCTGATCGACCTTCTGCGATAAGGCGTCAACTGCTCCGCGCAACTGTAGAAGGGTCGCGGCACTACCATCATCCGCGGCCCGGCCCTCCGAACGCGCCGTCTCGAGCGCGCGCGTCAGTGTATCGACCCGATCCGACAACGCACGCAACTGCGGGGTCACATCCGGTTGCGCCGCCGTCGAGCCGCGCTGCTGCAGGGCGTCGATCGCGCGCTCCGCGGCAACGACCCTACCTGACAGATCCGGGACCTTCGGCCGGCGCTCGAGCGCATCGAGGCGATCGATTATGTCGCGCGGCACCTCGGCCTGCGGCGCGCCATGGATCAATGGCGACCATTGCGGGAATGCCAACAACGCGATCACGGCGAGGATCGCCACGATCAGCGCAAGCCATGCAGGGCCGGCACCCGTGCTGCTTTGCCGGGATTGATGCGAAGCGGTCGCCGTATCTGCCAAAGGCGCCTCAGCCGCATCATCGGGGGCTTCTTCCGCTGTGTCCTCAACCTGCGGGACGGCAAGGTCGATGCCATCCGCTTGCGCCGCTTCGAGAACCGCTTGCCGGCGGTTCTCCGGAATGTTCCCTCGGCTCTTCCAGCCCTGAATCGTTGTCGCGGCGATGCCTAATCGTGCCGCCATCGGCCGCACGCCGCCGAATGCCGCGACCACCGTCTCGGCATCGCGCAATGGATCGTCCATTGCCTCCGTCGATTCCGATTCTTCTTTCGCCTCTTGGTCGGCGTTCGTGCTCTCTGTCATCGGGTGTTCAGCCTGTTATCCAAGGTTGCCAAAAGCGAGTCCTGCGTCGGCGTCGGGGCGACCAACACGCGCCGCCACATAATGGGATCCGCCGCCGCCGCAACCGCTTTGCTTAAACAGAGCGCTTCCAGCTTTTCGCAGGCCGATTCCAGTCCCTGGGAAATGGCAAGATCGACGAAGGTCTTGGCCGTCCGGGGCGAGAAAAACAACACCAAATCCACTTCTCCGTCCAGTAGGGCCATGCGGATTTCGCCGGTGAAACCCGTCGCCTGGTGCGCTTCATAGATCACTGCACGACGCACCACGAAACCCGAACCCTCCAGCCGCCCCGCGAGATCGCCGGCCACGGACGTACCGGCTGGATGCAGCAACACACCGTCCGTCGGTTTGCAGCGCCGCGTGACGAGCGCCGCCAACTTTTCGACATCGCCGCCAGCGCTTTCGACCCGCAGGAACCTGTTCTCCTCGGCCACAGTGCCTGTGCGGTCGCCGACCGCATATACCGGTATATCGCGGCGCGACGTCAACGCGGCAAACGCTCGCACCCCATTGGCTGACGTGAACAGGACAGCCTGTACGCCCGAAAGGTCGATTTCCATGTCCGTTAGGACAGAGATGTGAAGCATGGGGCAGACAAAGGTGCCGACACCACGCTTCGACAACGCATCGACCAACGGTTTTGCGTCATGCTGTGGTCTGGTGACGAGCGCGCGAATGGCTGCCTCCCAGGCGATTAACCTATTTTGTCAGTCGAAGATATTCGGACCTGCCAGGGCCCGAAGCTCCTCGCCCGCGTCGCGGCCCATCGCCGCAGCGTCCGATACGGATCCCTCGCGGGAAACGCTGTGCGATGTTTGGCCGTCAGGGCTGGCGACTAGGCCGCGCAAGCGCAAACCATCGCCGCCGGTCAGCTCCGCAAGTCCCGCAATCGGCGTACGGCAGGATCCGTCCAGCGCCGCGAGCAAGGCTCGCTCCGCATCGACCTGGTACGCCGTCTCGCGGTCATGAATGGTCTCCAGCAACGCGAGCGTTGCATCGTCGTCGTTCCGCCCCTCGACCCCAATCGCGCCTTGAGCCACTGCCGGCAGCATTTCGTCGGTTTCTATCAAACAGGTCGCAACATCGGCCATATCGAGGCGAAGCAGGCCTGCATAGGCCAGCATCGTCGCGTCCGCCTGCCCTTCGCTGAGCTTGCGAAGCCGCGTGTTCACGTTGCCCCGGAAGGGTTGAATTTTGAGATCGGGACGGATCATGCGGATCTGCGCCTGGCGCCGAAGCGACGCCGTTCCGACAATCGACCCCGCCGGCAGCGCCGCCAGGCTTTCCGCCTTGTTGGAGATAAAGGCCTCACGTGGGTCTTCGCGAGGCAGCAATGTCGAAATCCCGAGACCGTCCGGCAGAACCGTTTCGACGTCTTTCATCGAATGAACGGCGATATCGATACTGCCGTCGAACAAGCCTTCCTCGATCTCCTTGGTGAAGAGACCCTTGCCGCCGATCTCGGACAGAACCCGGTCCTGCACCTTGTCGCCCGTGGTCCGGATCACCACGATTTCGACGTCCAACCCTTCATGCTTCGCCTGTAGGCGGTCACGCACTTCGTAGGCTTGCGCGAGCGCCAAGGGCGACCCACGCGTGCCGATTTTCAAACTCCCATCCATGTCCTCTCTCTACCCGGTTCGGCCAGCCGCCGAAAGGGTTTTCCGCGCTTCCCACACCGGTTCGCGACAGTCGCGGTTGTTCATGCTAAGAACTCGGCAATTTTGAGACGTCGCGGACATTTTTGGGCCATGTCGCTGACCATTGCCATCATCTCGATTTTCTTCATCGGTTGCGTCTACTACGCATACAAGATGAAAGGGAACTATCCGACCTTCACCGACGAACAGCTGCTCGACCAGCACAGGCGCTTCCTGTCCGAGCTCGAATCCTCACGCCGCTATATCGGCGCCACCTATTTCAACAGCGTTGAAAAAGGCTCGGCGGCGCAGGCGGAACTGATATTTCGCGGTTACGATGTCGAGAAATTGTTGCGGGAGCGGTCTTTCGCCGAAAAGGAAGGCCGGGAGATGAATTGGAAGGCGTGCAAGGTCACGCCGGCATCCGCTTCCAACGACGATTTACGGAACCAGCAGGGATGATCGTCCTCGGCATCGAGACCTCATGCGACGAGACCGCGGCCGCGATTGTGCGCAGCGACCGGACGATCTTGTCGAATCTCGTCGTTTCGCAATTGGACGAACATCGCCCCTATGGCGGTGTCGTGCCGGAAATCGCCGCGCGCAGCCATCTCGACCATATTGACGGGCTCGTGGAACGGGCTATCGAGGAGGCGCAGATCCGGTTTGAGGATTTGGACGGCGTCGCGGCAACCGGTGGGCCCGGGCTGATCGGAGGCGTGCTGGTCGGCATGATGACGGCCAAAGCGGTCGCGCTGGTCCATGACCGACCGTTGATCGCGGTGAATCACCTCGAAGGGCATGCCCTGACGGCGCGTCTGACTGACGGCCTCGACTACCCCTATATGCTCCTCCTCGTGTCGGGCGGGCATTGCCAACTCCTCGCCGTCAGTGGTCCCAGTGCCTATCGGCGCTACGGCACGACCTTGGACGACGCCGTCGGCGAGGCATTCGACAAGACGGCGAAAGTGCTGGGACTGCCCTATCCGGGCGGGCCGGCGGTGGAGCAGGCGGCAAAGCAGGGACAGCCGAACCGTTACGCCTTTCCTCGGCCGATGCGGGGCAGGCCGGGCTGTGATTTCTCTTTCTCCGGCCTGAAAACCGCAGTGGCCCGGGTCGCCCGGGAGGTGGCGTTGGATCAAAAGGCCGTCGCCGATATCGCCGCGTCATTCCAGACGGCAGTGGCGGAAGCGCTGACGGACCGAACCCACAACGCCCTGCGGCGTTTCAAGTCGGAGTATCCAGCGGGCAGGGCCTTGGTGGTCGCCGGCGGTGTCGCAGCGAACGCGCATCTGCGCGCGACATTGACGGCGCTCGCCGGCGAAGAAGGTTTCCGCTTCGTCGCTCCGCCGCCGACCCTGTGCACCGACAACGCCGCGATGATCGCCTGGGCCGGAATTGAACGGCTGCAGCGGAATATGACCGATTCCCTCGATTTCGCGCCGCGGCCGCGCTGGCCTCTCGAAGACCTGGCGGCCGTATCATGACGCGGGTTGCCATCATCGGCGGCGGCGCCTGGGGAACGGCTCTGGCTTGCGTGGCGCGCCGGGCCGGCAACGACACCACCCTTTGGGCCCGGAACGAGACGGTGGTCGCCGCGATCAATGCCGGAGAGGGAAACCGGCTTTATTTGAAGGACGTGCCGCTGGAGCCGGGCATCGCGGCGACATCGGACCTGGAACAGGCGTCCGCCGACGCGGATATCGCGTTGCTGGTCGTCCCGTCGCAATTCGTCCGGGACGTCTCCACCCGCATGGCGCCCGCGATCAAGCCCGGAACGCCTATCGCGCTTTGTGCCAAAGGGGTGGAGCAGACGACCGGCGCCCTGATGAGCGAAGTATTGGTTGGTACGGTGCCCCAGGCAAAAATCGCGGTGCTGTCAGGACCGACGTTCGCGCAGGAAGTCGCCCGCGACCTGCCGACCGCCGTGACGTTGGCCTCGTCCGACAGCGCGGCCGGCGAACGGCTGGCGGCCGCGATCGGGGGTCCGCATTTCCGGCCCTACCTGTCCGACGATCCGGTCGGCGCGGAAATCGGCGGCGCGGTCAAGAACGTGCTGGCCATCGCATGCGGCATCGTCGCCGGCCGGCGTATGGGCGACAATGCGCGCGCCGCCCTGATCACGCGCGGCCTGGCGGAAATCGTCCGTCTCGGCCTGGCGAAAGGTGCGCGCGCGGAAACGCTGATGGGCCTGTCCGGTCTCGGCGACCTGACCCTTACCTGCAACGCGATGCAATCGCGTAATTTCTCGCTCGGCGCGGCCCTGGGCGAAGGCCGGCAGCTGGACGATATCCTGGAAGAACGCAACGCCGTCACCGAAGGCGTCTTTTCCGCCGGCTCCGTCACCGCCTTGGCGGAACGGCTGGGAATCGAAATGCCAATCTGCCAGGCGGTCAACCGGATCGTAAATCACGGCGACCCGATCGATCAGGTGATCGCGGGCCTTCTGTCACGGCCATTTGCGCGCGAGCAAGCGCACAGCGATTGACGGCAGCCAGGCGCCGGGCCGACAATACGCGCCCCAACACGAAAACGAGGAACGCCATCATGCTGTACGCGATCTATTGCGTCGACAAACCGAACGCCGCCGCCCTGCGCGCCGAGTTGCGGCCGCCGCATCAGGAATATCTGGCGACGCAGACCGATATCATCGTGCTGGCCGGCGCGACCCAGCTGGACGATGGCGAGACAGCGACCGGCAGCATGTTCATCGTCAATGTCGACGGCCGCGAACAAGCGGAAGCCTTCGCGAAGGGCGACCCGTTCAACAGCGGCGGCCTGTTCGAGAAAGTCGTCGTCACCCGCATGCGCAAGGGACACTGGCATCCGGAGAACGGCGACAAGGCATGAACCCATGTGGTTCATGATCCACAATCTCAATGCGCCCGACGCGCTGGACAGGCGCGCCGACCATGTCGAGGCGCATTGGGATTATCTGCGCGCCGCGCAGGATCGCCTGATCACCGCCGGCCCCTATTTCAGCGCCGATGGCGAAACGCGCATCGGTTCGATCTTCATCGTCGATTGCCCCGACGCCGCGGCGGCGGAACGGTGGATCGCCGAGGAGCCGTTCACGAAACATGGTCTTTACGCCAGCCACACCATACATGTGTATGATCATCGTTGGCCTAAACCAGACGATGCAGGAAATACGCAGCGAGGGGCAATCAAATGAAATACTGGCTTGTGAAGTCGGAACCAGGCGCCTGGTCATGGGAGGATCACGCCAAGGCCGGGACCGCGGAGTGGGACGGCGTCCGGAACCATCAGGCCTGCGGCAACATGAAGGCGATGAAGCTGGGCGATCGCGCCTTCTTCTATCATTCGGTCAAGGAGAAACAGATCGTCGGCCTTCTCGAAGTCGCCAAGGAGTACTATCCCGATCCGACCGACAAGAGCGAGCGGTTCGGCATGGTCGATTTCAAGGCCCTGAAACCGGTCGAGAAACCGGTCACCCTGGCTGAAATCAAGGCGACGCCGGAATTACAGGACATGTCGCTGGTTCGGCAATCGCGCCTCTCGGTATGTCCCGTAACGGCGAAGGAATGGCGCGTCATCCTGAAGATGTCCGGGACCAAAGCGTGACCCGACGGGCGCGCGACTCGAACGCCGCACAGTAAATTGTTCTGCCAAAAGGGGTTTTTGCGGTAGATTTGCCGTCGTTCGGCCGTGCAGACCGGCCCATACCGGTTAGCACGGATTACGATCCGGCGAGGACCCATGCGTTTGCCCTTTCAACTTCTTTGGCTCATCGTCATCGCCGCCCTGGTCGGCAGCGGCTGGTGGTGGTTCGCCGAGCGCGAGGGCGCGGCGGCGCGGGATAAGGTGAAACCGCGGCGCGCGAAGGCGACGCTTGTCCTGGTCGAGCCGGTCGTTCTGGCGACGGACAAGCGCATCGTCCGCGCCATCGGGACCGGCCGGTCGTCACAATCCGCCGATTTGTACCCCTCTGTTTCGGGCGAAGTCGTCAAGGTCGCATTCGAGGCGGAACAGAAAGTCAAGGCCGGCCAAGTGTTGCTGCGGCTCGACGATGAGGACCAGCGGCTCGCGGTCAAGCTCGCCCAGGTCGCGGTGAAACAGGCGAGACGGCAGGTCACGCGCTTCAAGAAACTGGCACCGTCGGGCACGGTCGCCCAGACCAGGCTGGATACCGCGACCGCCGAGCTTGAAAGCGCCGAGCTGCGTCTGTCGCAAGCCAAGGCGACCCTGAAAGACCGTACGGTCTTCGCGCCGTTCGACGGGGTGATAGGGCTGTCCGATATCGATCGCGGCGACCGCATCACGCCCGACACGCTGATTGCGACGCTGGACGACCGTTCGTCCTTGTTCGTGGAGTTCAACGTCTCCGAGGATGCGGCCGCGCGCATCAGGCCGGGCGATCTGGTTGATATGACCGCCTGGACCCTGCCCGACCGCACCTTCACCGGCATCGTCTCGGCGATGGGCAGCCGCATCGATCCGGTAACCCGGTCGCTCAAAATCCGGGCCGAGATCGCCAACCCGGAGGATGCCGTCCGGCCGGGCACCTCCTTCGCCGTCAACGTTAAGATTTCCGGCGCCCGATATCCGACGATCCGCGAGGTCGCCGTGCTGTGGAGCCGGGACGGCGCCTATGTCTGGCGCGTTCAGGACGGCACAGTCGACAAGGTCTATGTCAAAGTCGTCCGCCGCGAAGGCGGCAAGGTGCTGGTCGATGGTGACCTCAAGTCAGGGGACGTCATCGTCGTGGAAGGGGTCCAGGGCCTGCGGCCCGGCGGCAAGGTGAAGGCCGCCCCCCGGGACGCCAAGCCCAAAACGAAAGCCGCCTCGTGATGCCCGGTCTCAGCGGACTGCCAGCCCTGGCGGTACGCCGTCCGACCCTGATCGTCGTGCTCAACCTGCTGATCGTCATCGCCGGCCTGGCCGCGGTGCTCGGTGTCGAAGTCCGCGAGCTGCCGGACGTCGACCGGCCCATCGTTATGGTCCGGGCCTTCTTCGACGGCGCCTCGCCGGAAACCATGGATGCCGAGGTGACCAGCGTCATCGAAGGCGCGGTCGCCCGCGTCAATGGGGTCAAAACAATCAACGCGGCCAGCGAAGAGCACAATATGCGGGTGCGGGCCGAGTTCGCGACGAATATCGATCTGGATGTCGCTGCGAACGATGTCCGGGAAGCGGTCGCCGCGATCGAACGGCGACTGCCCGAAGGCGTGGAGGATGTGACCGTCACCAAGGCGGATGTCGATTCGCGGCCGATCATCCGCCTGGCCCTGGTCAGCGACCGCATGCCGAAGGAAGCACTGAGCCGGTTGGCGGAAGAAGACGTGTCGAGCGAACTTTCCGGCATTCCCGGTGTCGCCGCGGTCGTTCTGTTCGGCCGTCAGGATGAAGTTCTGCGCATCGTCGTCGACCCGATGAAGCTGGCGCGGTATAGCCTGACCGTCGACGATGTGGCGCGTGTCGTCCGCGGCGCGAGCCTCGACATCCCGGCCGGCAGTTTCAAATCGGACGACCATATGCTGCTGGTGCGTGCCGATGCCTCGGTCTGGCAGCCGGGCGAGGTCGAAGCGCTGGCGCTGCGCGGCGATACGCGATTGGGCGACGTGGCGCATGCCTTCTATGGCCCGGCCGACCCGCTCAACAACAGCCTGCTGAACGGCCGCAAAGTTGTCGGGCTCGGGATCATCCGGCGCGCCAAATCGAACACGATCGAGATCTCCGACGCGGTCGACAAGGTGATCAGCCGGTTGAACCGCCGCCTGAAGGATGCCGAGATCGTCAAGATTTCGGACGATGCCCGTTTCATCCGCAGCTCCGTGCGCGAGGTCATCACGACCCTGGCCATCGCCGTCGGCGTCGTCGTCGCGGTGATTTTCGTCTTCATGGGCGCGCTGCGGCCCACGCTGCTGCCGGCGGTCACGATCCCGGTCGCCCTGGTCGGGACGGTCGCGGCGATCTACATGCTCGGCTTCTCGATCAACATCCTGACCCTGCTCGCCATCGTTCTGGCGACCGGCTTGATCGTCGACGACGCCATCGTCGTCACGGAAAACGTGCAGCGACAGCGCGGACTCGGGCTGCGGCCCCTCGCCGCCGCGGTCGTTGGCACGCGGCAAGTCTTCTTCGCCGTGCTGGCGACGACGGCGACTCTGATCTCAGTCTTCCTGCCGATCGCCTTCCTACCCAGCATGGCGGGACGCCTGTTCACCGAGTTCGGCTTCGTGCTGGCGATCGCGGTCGCCATCTCGTCCTTCGTCGCCCTGTCGCTCTGTCCAATGCTGGCGTCGCGCCTGCCGGAAGGGGAGACGAAACTACCGGCACCGCTTGCCTGGGTCGGTGCGAAACTCAGCGCTGTCTACCGTCGGATTCTCGAATTCACCTTGTCGGCGCGCCTGCTGGTGCTGGGCGGTATGGCGCTGGTCGCCCTGACAGCCGTCGACATCTATCGCAGCATCGATGAGGAGCTGCTGCCGCGCGAGGATCGCGGCGCGATCATCATCATGATGCAGGGACCCGATGGGGTCGGGCTCGACTATATGGACCGGCAGGCGGTCCGCGCCGAAGCGCTGCTGGAGCCGCTGCGCGACCGCGGCGAGATCGAGAACATTTTTTCCATCGTCGGGCGCTGGGACCTGAACCGCAATTACATCATCGCGCCGCTCACAGAGTGGGGCGCGCGGCGCAACCAGCTCGATATCGCCAAGACACTGCGCGGTCCGTTGAAGGCGATCCCGGGTGCGACGGCGCGCGTGCGCACGCCGAACAGCCTCAATCTGCGCCGCGCCGGGGGCAAGCTGGAATTCGCGCTTACCGGCCCCAACTACGCCGATATCGCCGCGGCGGCCGACCTGTTCCTGGCGGCGATCCACGAGCGGGCGCCGCAGCTCGACGATCCGGAGATCGAGTATCAGCAGACCCAGCCGCAGCTCACCGTTCGAGTCGACCGGCGCAAGGCGGAGGATCTGGATGTCTCGGTCGAAGCGATCTCCGCCACCTTGCGGGCGATGGTCGAGCGACTCGAGGTGACCGAGCTGAACGTCAACGACCGGTCGATTCCGATCCAAATCGAATCGGCGAGCGGCGCGATCGACGATCCGCGCGATCTGCACAATCTGTTCGTCCGCGCCGGCAACGGGGAGTTGCTGCCGCTGTCGGCCTTCGTGACGATGGAGGAAGCCGGCATCGCGGCGGAGCTCGACCGGACCGGCCAGAAACGCGCGATCGAGATCGATTCCGACCTGGCGCCGGGCGTCTCCCTGCGCGAGGCGATGGCTGCCGTCGAAACGCTGGCGAACGAAGTCTTGCCGCCGGGCATCGGGCTGCGCTTCATCAACGAAGCCGCGACCCTGGACGACACCTCGCACGAGGTCGCCATCACCTTCGCGATTGCCGTGCTGGTCGTGCTGCTGGTCCTGGCAGCACAGTTCGAAAGCGTGCTGAGCGCGCTCGTGATCGTGCTGACCGTCCCCTTCGGACTCGCCGCCGCGGTGTTCGCGCTGCACCTGACCGGCACAACCCTCAACATTTACAGCCAGATCGGCCTCGTCATGCTAGTCGGCCTCATGGCCAAGAACGGCATCCTGGTCGTGGAGTTCGCCGACCAGCTGCGCGACCGCGGCCAGTCCGTCGCCGAAGCGATCCGCGAAGCCGCGATGGTGCGGCTGCGGCCGGTGATCATGACCATGCTGTCGACCGTGCTGGGCGCCCTGCCCCTGGTGTTGGCCAGCGGCGCCGGCGCAGAGGCCCGCCAAGCGATCGGCTGGGTCGTCTTCGGCGGCTTAGGGATCGCCACGATCTTCACGCTGATCCTGATCCCGGTGATCTACAGCCTGCTGGCGCCGCTTTCCAAGCCGCGCGCCCACGCCGGGGTCCGCCTCGACCGCGAGCTGCGCGACATGGCGGAAGCGCCGGCGGAATAGGCGATCAGCTTCGCTTCAGGTCCGCCGGGGAAATCAGCACCTTGAACTGTTCGCACCAGATGACGACGCTGTCGAACTTGGTCAGATCGATGCCCGCCGGGATGGTGTATTTCTGACTGCCCTTGAAGGCGCGCAGCCGACCGAGATCGACGAACATGGTCTGCGCCACATGCGCGGATTCGCGCACCATCGCCTTGGGTACCAGATAGACGTGGTATTTCGGCCCCGGTCCGACCTCGAAATCCTTCTCCAGAAAGACCGTATTCTCATAGACCGTGACCTTGCCGCTGCCATAATGAATCGGGTCTGACGGGTCGGCATGGATGAAGGTTCCTTTTGCGACGACCCGGGTTTGCTCGCTGGCGGCGAGTGTTTCCGCCGCTTCCGGCGGCGGGAAAATATAGGGAAACAAGAAGAAGCCCAGCGCGACGCCGAAGCCCGTCCCGAAAATGCCCCCGACCAGAAATATCGCGATCCCGCGCCACATCATCTATCTCCCCGGTACAGCCGATTAACGATCCTACTTTAAACTGATTCGATTTCCTGCGCTGTCCACCAAGGATACGCGTCGGTCGGCGGCGTGTGACGCACCGGCACCGCGTTGGGCAGGTGGAAATCCATATCCAGCCGCGCGTGGATCTTGACGGCGCGATAGACGCCGCCATGCCCGACGATCAAGACGGGGCCGGGATGGGTAAGCGCGGCGTTGATCGCCGCGAGTGACCGGGCGACGAAATCGGCGTGGGTTTCGGCACCCTGCAGCGGCCCGCCGTTACGCCAGGCCTCGTACCACCCGTCATTGACCTGTCCTTCACCGGCGCCCCAATTGCACTCGATCAGGCCGTCGGCGATCACAAGCTCTGCATTGAGCGATCGGTTGACGATCTCCGCGGTTTCCCGGGCCCGCCGCAACGGGCTGGAACAGATCGTTGCGATACCGAGACCGGCCAACAGCGGCTTCGCCGCAGATGCCTGCGTCCGGCCGGTTTCGTTCAACGGGATATCCGTCCGGCCCTGCTGCCGCCGTTCCCGGTTCCAGTCGGTTTCGCCGTGCCGCAGATAGTAGAATTCGCGGGGCGTCAGCATCCGCCGTCAGGTCGGGCCTGCTTGCAGAAAGCGCTGATAGGTCTTGCGCAAATCCTCGACCGCCGCCGCGACCAGCTTCTCGCCGTCCTCCGGCGTCGAGAGCGACGGGTCCGCCCCCATCCGTCCGTCGGGATAGAGGCGGCGGTAATCCGTTGCGCCTTGGAAGGCTCGTTCGATCGGCGCGATGTCGCCAAGCGGGGCGTCACGCTGTTGTTCGGGATAGGCGTACCAGGTAACCGACACTTCAGACGGCGTGGCGTGCGCACCCTCCTTGTCGCCATACATCTCGTCGCGCATCTTCGAAACCGTCGGCTGGTCGAACCAGTTGGCGAGCTGGCAGAACACCTCCGCCGGCATCTTGTTCGCGCCGGGACCGCGCATCGCCGCGGCCTCCGCCAGTTCCGCGTGAATTTCGCTGAAGGCCGCGCTGACCGGCGCGATGTTGCCGCCATGGCCGTTGACGAAGAAGAAATGATCGAAGCCGTGCCGCGCCAGCGAGACGACGATATCGCGCACGACCATGATCAGAGTGGACGGACGGAAGGTGATCGAACCGGTGAAGTCCATATGGTGCTGCGCCATGCCGACCGAGATGGTCGGCGCGACCAGCACGCCCATCGCCTCGCCCAGACGCCGGCCGATGAACTCGGCGGTCAGCGCGTCGGTGCCGATCAGGCCGGTCGGTCCGTGCTGTTCGGTCGAACCGATCGGCACGATGATGCCGCGCGAGGACTCCAGATAGGTCTCGACCTCGGGCCAGGTGGTTAGCTGCAACTGCATGGTTTTCGCCCCCTTCCGATGCTTGTCTGACGTTTGATATATGACATTATGAAGCATAGAAGAGTGGTTGGCGCGGCATTATGATCGCCGCGAAAGAACAGGTCAGGGAGGGCGCTCGAACCATGTCACAAGATGAACTATTCCCGGTACCCGAATCCTTCGCGTCGGGCACGCATGCGGACAACGACACATATCTCGAAATGTACCAGCGCTCGGTGGACGATCCCGAAGCGTTCTGGGCCGAACAGGGCAAACGGATCGACTGGTTCACGCCGTACACGAAGATCAAGGATGTCTCCTACGACGCCGACGATCTGCACGTGAAGTGGTATTACGACGGCACCACGAACGCCGCGCATAACTGCCTGGACCGGCATCTGGAAACGCGCGGCGACCAGACGGCGATCATCTGGGAAGGCGACGACCCGGCGGAAGATGCCAAATTCACCTACCGCGAACTGCATGAGATGGTCTGCAAGTTCGCCAACGGGCTGAAAGCGATCGGCGCCAAGAAAGGCGACCGGATCACCATCTACATGCCAATGATCCCGGAAGCCGCGGTGGCGATGCTGGCCTGCGTCCGCATCGGCGCGGTGCATTCGATCGTCTTCGGCGGCTTCTCGCCGGACGCGCTGGCGGGCCGCATCCACGACTGCGATTCCAACATCATCATCACCGCCGACGAAGGCTTGCGCGGCGGCCGGCCGATTCCGCTGAAAGCGAATACCGACGCGGCGCTCGACTCCTGCCCCTCGATCGAAAAATGCGTCGTCGTCCGGCGCACCGGCGCCAACATCGGCTGGAAGGATGGCCGCGACGTCTGGTACCACGATCTGGTCGCGGACGCGTCGGCGGACTGCCCGGCCGAGGTGATGAATGCGGAAGACCCGATGTTCATCCTCTACACCTCGGGCTCGACCGGCAAACCAAAGGGCGTGATGCACACGACCGGCGGCTACATGGTCTATGCCTCGATGACCCATCAATACGTCTTCGACTATCACGACGGCGATATCTACTGGTGCACAGCCGATGTCGGCTGGGTCACCGGGCACAGCTACATCATTTACGGCCCGCTCGCCAACGGGGCGACGACGCTGATGTTCGAGGGCGTGCCGAACTATCCCGACGCCAGCCGGCATTGGGAAGTCTGCGATAAGCACCAGGTCAATATCTACTACACCGCACCGACCGCAATCCGCGCGCTGATGCGCGAGGGCGACGAACCGGTGAAGAAGACGAGCCGCAGTTCGGTGCGGCTGCTGGGTTCGGTGGGCGAGCCGATCAATCCTGAAGCCTGGCTCTGGTACTACAATGTCGTCGGCGACGGGCGCTGCCCGATCGTCGATACCTGGTGGCAGACCGAGACGGGCGGCATCATGATCACGCCGCTGCCGGGCGCGACGGATTTGAAGCCCGGTTCCGCCACGCGGCCCTTCTTCGGCATCCAGCCGGCCCTGGTCGATGCGGACGGCAACCTGCTGGAGGGGGCGACCTCGGGCAATCTCTGCATCCTGGACAGTTGGCCCGGCCAGATGCGCACGGTGTATGGCGACCATCAGCGTTTCGTCGACACCTATTTCAAGACCTATCCCGGGAAGTACTTCACCGGCGATGGCTGCCGCCGCGACGAGGACGGTTATTACTGGATCACCGGCCGGGTCGACGATGTGATCAACGTGTCGGGCCATCGCAT
The DNA here is from genome assembly GCA_028817685.1 of Rhodospirillaceae bacterium. Taxonomy (GTDB): domain Bacteria; phylum Pseudomonadota; class Alphaproteobacteria; order UBA8366. The sequence goes on along the minus strand of JAPPPC010000750.1, from coordinate 4,162 downwards.
GGGCACCGCCGAGGTCGAGTCCGCCCTGGTCGCGCACGATCAGGTGGCGGAGGCGGCCGTCGTCGGGTACCCACACGACATCAAGGGCCAGGGCATCTACGCCTATGTCACCCTGAATGTCGGCACCGAGCCGAGCGACGATCTGCGCAAGGAGCTGGTGCAGTGGGTGCGCAAGGAAATCGGTCCGATCGCGACGCCCGATCTACTGCAATGGGCGCCCGGCCTGCCGAAGACCCGGTCCGGCAAGATCATGCGCCGCATCCTGCGCAAGATCGCCGAGGACGATTTCAGCAATCTCGGCGACACCTCGACCCTGGCGGAACCGGCCGTCGTCGACGATTTGGTTGAGAACCGCATGAACCGGTAACCCCAGGGCCGCACCGGCCCGAACACGGACAAGACCCCGCGGACCGTTCAGGCCGCGGGGTTTTTTCGTGTCCGAAGGTTAAATTCCGTTAACGATTTGAAAAGGAATTTGTGGTTTTCTCCCTAAATATTCACGTAGTTCGTCCATTTTTTGAAGAAAGTTGATCAAATCATGAAACTTGATCCGGAATCGAGAAGTAAGGGAGAGGCACAAATGGACGAGATGGGGATCCGCATCGGCCATGTGGCCGTCGTCTCCGGGGCGCTGGTGTCCGGCGTCATCGACGAAGAACGCGCCAGCTCCTCCGTGCAATTCGGTGGCCTGGTCCGCGTGCCGGCCGCCGGTGCGGAAGTCTTCGGGCTGATCAACAATCTGCGCACCGACACCGGCCCGGACGGCCGCGAACGCCGCCTGTTCGATATCGAGCTATTGGGTGAAACGGTGCAGGACAGTCGCTTCGAACGGGGGGTTTCGATCTATCCGACTCTGGGCGCGCCGATCTATGTCGCGATCGCCGGCGACCTGGCCAAGGTATATGCGCGGCCGGAAGAGGACACGGTGCGGTTCGGCACGGTCCATCAGGACCGGTCCCTGCCCGCCTTCGTGATGACCGACAAGCTGCTGAGCCACCATTTCGCGATCCTGGGCACCACGGGGTCCGGCAAGTCCTGCGCGGCGGCGCTCATCCTGCATGCGATCCTGCAGGACCATCAGAACGGCCATGTCATCTTTCTCGATCCGCACAACGAATATGCGCAGAGCTTCGGCGACAAGGCGGAGCTGATCGATCTGACCAATTTGCGCCTGCCCTATTGGCTGCTGAACTACGAGGAAGCGGTCGAGGTGCTGGTCAGCCGCGAGGGTCCCTACCGGGACAGCGAGATGGCGATCCTGAAATCCGCGATCCTCGAAGCCAAGCGCATCTATGCCCAGAAATCCGGCAGCGTCGAACACATCACCGTCGACACGCCGGTGCCCTATCATCTGGGAACCTTGGTCCGGTGCATCGACGGCCAGATGGCCAAGCTCGACAGGCCGGACAACACCATCCCCTATCTGCGGCTGCAGTCGCGCATCGAGACGCTGAAGGACGATGCCCGTTTCGCCTTCATGTTCTCCGGCCTCGATGTCCGCGACAATATGGACGAGATCCTGTCGCGCATCATGCGCGTGCCCGTCAACGGCAAGCCGATGACGATCATCGACCTGTCCGGCGTGCCGTCGGTAATCGTCGATGTGGTGGTCTCCATGCTATGCCGCGCCGTGTTCGATTTCGCGCTGTGGAACACCAACCGGCCGTCCCTGCCCGTCCTGCTCGTCTGCGAGGAGGCGCATCGCTATATCGGCGCCGACGATGCGGGCTTCGGACCGACCAAGGCGGTCCTGTCCCGGATCGCCAAGGAAGGCCGAAAATACGGCGTCTCCCTGTGCCTGGTCAGCCAGCGGCCCTCGGAGTTGTCGATCGGTATCCTGTCGCAATGCAACACGCTGTTCGTCCTGCGCATGAGCAACGGCCCCGACCAGGAATTCGTGCGCGCCGCCATCCCGGAAAGCGGCCTCGGACTCTTGAACGCCCTCCCGGCGCTCCGCATGCAGGAAGCGATCGTGGTCGGCGAAGGCGTGACCGTGCCGATGCGAATCCGCTTCGACGATCTGGAACCGAATCAGCAGCCGCGCAGCGGTGCCGTGTCCTTCGCCAAGGCCTGGCGCAAGGATATCGTCGAAGACGGGTTCGTCGCCGAAACCGTGACCCGCTGGCGGCACCAGACCCGCGAACCGATCAATCAATCGTCCATGTAGCTGACATGGGCGGCGACGATGCGCCAGCCCTCCGGCATCCGGACCAGGGACTGGCTCTGCCGACCGTGATGCCCGTCGCGCTCGAACTCGCGGCAGGTCGTCGCGTAATCGCGGCCGAAGGTGGTGATGACCGTCTTGCCCACGGCCCGCGCCGTGCCGACCGACGGCCGGCTTTGCCGGAAGGCGGAGATCGCCGCATGCCCGTAGTAATGTTCCCGCGTGAAGGCGTAGCGGACCGTATGGGGGCTGTTCCAGAATAATTCGTCGAGCGTGTCGGCGTCGTTCGCCTGCAGCGCCGTCTCGTAGCGTTCGAAAACCTCGGTCACCTCGGCGAGCACTTCGGGAATGTTGACTTCGTGCATGCGTTCCTCTCAAAGCTGGTTTGCAATCCGGCAGCCGAAACAGTACACCCGGCCGGCATGTCTGTACCGCATTCTTCCATCGGGTCAACACGTTGAGCGCCGTCGAACGCGACAATCCCGCCGTCGCGCGTGGTCCGCTGTTCGTCATCGCCGGATCGCACGCCTCGCTGCACTGGTGCGTGACGATCCTGTTCGTCCTGCTGCCCTTCATCAAGGATGAGCTCGGACTCGACTACACCCAGACCGGGTTCCTGGTGACGATCGTGCAGCTGGCGGCCTTCGTCGCCAACATTCCCAGCGGTATCATCGTCGACGTGACCGGCCGGCGCACCGCCTGCAAGCTGTTCTCGCTGACCTTCTGCGGGCTGGGGCTGGCGGGGCTCGGCTTCGCGCAGGGCTACTGGGCGCTGGCGACCTTCGTCGCGATCATCTCGATCACCAACACGCTGTGGCATCCGGCAGCCATCGCTTTCCTGTCGGAATCCTACGCCAACCGGCGCGGGCTCGCGCTGTCCTTTCATACGATCGGCGCCAGCCTGGGGGACGCGGTGGCGCCGATGGTTGCCGGCGTTTTGATCGTCGCGGTCGGTTGGCACAATACGGCGATATTCTGCGCCCTGGTGCCGATCGCCGCCGCCATTTTGCTGTTCTTCTTCGCCAGAGCCAATCCCACCATGCCAAAGACCGCCTCTACCAGCGGCATGCGCGATTATTGGGTCGGGCTGCGTCAATTGGTTGGCGACCTGGAAATCTGGAAAGTGTGCGTGATGGCCGGTTTCCGCGGCACCGGACAGAGCGGGTTGCGCACCTTCCTGCCGCTCTACGTCGCCGCGGCCTACGCCTCGAACCCCTTTTGGATCGCGGCATCGATCACCGTGCTGCAGATGAGCGGCGCCGTGGCCACCCCCTTCGCGGGCGGATTGTCGGACCGGATCGGCCGGCGGCCGGTCCTGTTTATCGGTTTCGCGATTTCCTTCGTGGTCATCGCGCTGATGCCGTTGACCGAGTCGCTGCCGCTGTTTGTCTTTCTCGTCGGGCTGGCCGGGGTGGCAACCTTTGCGGTGCGGCCGGTAATTCAAAGCTGGGCGTTGGAGAAGGCTTCGCCGCAATTGGGCGGGTCGATGGTGAGCCTGCTGTTCGGCACGCAGTCCGCCTTCTCCATGGCGGTTCCGGTGCTGGGCGGCATGCTCGCCGATGCCTGGGGGATCGAATACGTGTTCTACGCGCTGGCGGCGACGGTCGTCATCGCGGTCGCCATCGCCGTCACCATTCCGGAAGACCGCCGCGACTAGGGCCCCTACAGGCATTACTGCCGAAGTGCACGGTTGATTGCCGCGCGCCGCGCCGTAAACTTCCAGCCGTTTCTCACGAGATCGAAAGCGACTTATGCCGGACCCTTTGACGTTACTGCTGGGCGGCCAAATGGCTGCGCCGCGCGCCGACTACCTAAAACAACACCTCACCACCGACTGGTGTGTCACGACCTGGGTCGAAGGCGAACCGTTCGAGGATTTTGCCGACCTGGTTTCCAACGCGGACGCCTTCGTCGGCGGCTTCATCAAGGGCGACTGGCCGGCGGTGCCAAAGTTGCGGCTCTACCAGGTCCCGTTCACCGGGTACGACTGGATCGGCC